>ONJR01000001.1 GCA_900318195.1 uncultured Planctomycetota bacterium | reverse complement strand
TTCTGAAACTGAACCACAAAACTTATAGGAGTCAGGAAACGACTGAATCCGCGCCGCCTCGCGAGGCGTATAATATCTATACGAGCCGTCAGGAAACGCTATCATGTTTTCTCCTCCCGGGACGCCTTGAACGCCCGCTTTCAACGCCTTGGACGGCTCGTCGTAAGGACTGCCTTCATGTCCGGGGTAAGGCTTGGCGCCGGGGCGAACCTCGTGGTTAAAAATCGGAAAGTCCGAGCCCGGTCGGGGCATATCAGAAATAGCGTCGCGTACCGTTACCCAACGCCGTCCCTGAGGAAGAAAGAGCCCGTATTGCCTGCGCAGCTCGGAAACACGCTTTGTGATTCTTGAACTGGGACGCGGGCGCTTAACCTTGGGCACGCAGTGTCGCTCCCAATACTCGTCGGTTACCCACTGTTCCCATAACAACAACTCTTCGGAATGAGTAGTTTCAGGAAACTCGGGTTCAACGTCAAGATCTTCTCGTACGCCTATAATAAACACACGAAATCGATTCTGGGGAACGCCGAAGTCCGCCGCGTTGAAAAGTCGCCGCTTAACACGATAGCGTTCAGTAGCGTTCCCACATTGCTCTCGAAGCGTCAGGGCTTTTCGAAGCCGTTCACTGTGATCGAACCACTGTTCGCTTTCCTGCTTCCGAATGAAAGGAAATTGTAACAGCCGCAAAATATACCCAAAGTAAGAGGCAAACTTCTCTCGTAGCAATCCTTTGACATTTTCAAAAATGAAATATCGAGGTCTTAATTCTGCAACAGCGCGCGCCGCCTCGCCAAACATATCGCGAGTATCGCTAACGCCCTTGCCAACTCCCCCTAAGGAAAAGGGTTGGCAAGGCGGACCACCCGCAACGCAATCGATTGTTCCATGCTCGTCTTGAAATCGACGATAGGAAAAATCACGCGCGTCGCCTTCAAAGACGCCGACCGGCGCCCAATTGCTACGTGAGGTAGCGCAGGCGTCGGCGTCCCATTCCAGCAATCCGCAGTGCGCGCAACCGGCCTGCGCCAAGCCAAGCGCCATTCCCCCTGCGCCTGCAAAAAGTTCAAATGTTCGAGGCGCGCGGGGATGAGCGCTAAATTTATGCGTTGTCCAACGCATTGAGCGCCTCCTATTAAACTAACCGGCTATTGACGTTTCGCCGCCTTGAACCTCGCGCCGGTCGCGCGTTCCTCTTTGATTTGCTCAGCGAGCGCGCCGATTTCATCGAGTCCGAGGAGCGAGGATTCGGCGTCCCAACGCCATTTGACCTCGACCTTGCCGTCCGCGAGGCTCTTACCGATCGTAATGCGCACCGGAAAACCAATGAGATCGGCGTCCTTAAACTTCACGCCGGGTCGCTGGTCGCGATCGTCGAGCAACACGTCGACTCCAGCGGCTTCGAGTTCGGAAGCAATCTTTTCCGCCGCCAGCATACTCGCTTCGTCAGTCGCTTTAACTGGACAGACGCAGACTTCGTAGGGCGCGAGCGCGACCGGCCAAATGATACCGGACTCGTCCCAGCTCGTCTCAACCAAGCCGGCAATGATACGACTCACGCCGATTCCATAGCATCCCATAATGATCGTCTGTTGCGCGAGCGAGTCGTCGAGATACTTGGCGTTGAGCGCGTCGGTGTACTTCGTGCCAAGTTTAAAGACGTGCCCGACTTCAATCGCGTTCTGCATCGTAAGCGGCGCGCCGCATTTAGGGCACGGATCGCCAACCATAGCGTTGCGTACGTCGCCGAACGCGTCGACGGTAAAGTCTCGATCAAGATTAACATTCACGAGATGCTTCTCCGCCTTATTCGCACCGACTATTATGTTGACCATTTCCTTAATCATGGGATCGGCGACAATCTTGATCTTCTCTTTGAGTCCGACGGGACCCGCGAATCCAACAGGCGCGCCCGTTACGCGTTCAATCGTCGCCTCGTCGGCAAGTTCGACCTTTTTAACGCCGAGGAAATCGCGCAACTTCGGCTCGTTCACGTCGCAATCCCCGCGCACGAGCACAGCGACCGGCGCGTCGTCGGCCAGATAGATAAGCGTCTTGACAACCTTCTTCGGTTTCGCTTTCAGGAAGGCGCAAACCTGCTCGATTGTGTGCGCGCCCGGCGTGTCGAGCTCCGCAACCTCTTTGAGAACGGCGTCCGCCGGTCGCGCGTACTCTTTAGCGCCGACGCCAGCCTTTTCGACGTTAGCGGCGTATTTGCAACTCGGGCAGTACACCACGTTGTCCTCGCCGTTTTCCGATGGAATCATGAATTCATGCGATCCGCTGCCGCCGATCGCGCCGTTGTCAGCTTCGACCGGCAGGTACGGCAATCCGCAACGTTCAAAGATAGCGCAATACGCGGCGTACATCTTTTTGTACGTCTCGTCGAGGGAATCGAGATTCGTATGGAACGAGTACGCGTCCTTCATGAGGAATTCGCTCGTGCGCAATACGCCAAATTTCGGGCGTTCTTCATTACGGAACTTCGTCTGGATCTGATAGAGCGTGAGCGGAAGTTGACGGTAGCTCGATACGTATTGTGAGACGATACTCGTGATCTCTTCTTCATGCGTCGGGCAGAATACGACCGCTGTTTTCGTACCGCCGCGCGCTAGCGTCGTTTTAACGAGAACGTTGCCGAACGCCTCGACGCGGTTGGTTTGTTCGTAAAGCGACTGAGGACAGAGCGCCGTCATAAAGAGTTCAACCGCGCCCGTCTTGTTCATTTCTTCGCGAACTATATTGGTCGCCTTATGAAGCGAGCGCCAGCCGAGCGGAAGATACGCGTAGGCGCCGGCCATAACCTGTGAGATCATGCCTGCGCGCAACATAAGGATATGGCTTGGAATTTCCGCGCCGTTCGGCGTCTCTTTCATCGTCGGGATGAGCGTTTGCGACCATTTCATAAAACTATCTCCAGTTCCTCGCATTCGAGAGTTCACAACTTCAAGGGAAAGCGACGTCGCGCACTTTGCGACGCCGCAAATCGCAATCTAGTATTGTAGTGCAGATTATCCTTTTTCCAAGGGGCGCCGTCAAGAGGATAAGAACGAACGCGATAAATATGGGCGATTCTCGACCGCCGTCAAGAACCGCCCTAAACCTATTCGTTAAAATACGTTCGTTTATTGGAAGAAACGACCGCCGCCAAACAATCCGCCTCCAAAGGGTCGATTACCGCCGCTCGGCATTCCGCCGCCAATATCGGACGCGGAAGGATTGAACGCGTTCACGCCGCCGCTACCCGTCGGGTGAGGATTCGTATCGTAGAGCGGAGGCGCCGCGACCATCGTGCGTATCAACGCCGGCTTAACAGGAAAGCCGTTCGCGGTAAGCGCCGTTTTCGCCGTTCGGGGCGCGTCTTGTTTTTGCGCGGTCTCTTCGCCGGGCGCGGGACGGTCGATAAGCAAGCCAGTTATATTACCGCGTTGCGTGATCGCGTTGTTTTGAATCGGACGACGGTAATTGTCGTACCCACCGTAGCTGTCGCGTCCGCCGTGGTCGACGACGAAGCTGAAGTTCGCGCCGCAATTGGACGGCGCGTGATACGAGATACTCGTCGCCGCGTACGCCTGATAGTTGCCCATGTACGTGTCGTCGCCGCGATAATTCATTAGCACGCCAATACTGCCTTCGCCGCCCGACCCTTGCGTAAGTCCGCCAGTCGATTCAAAGGAATCGTTGCCTTCAAAATCAACGAGGAAGCCTGCGCCGAGATCCCAGCCCATACCGGTTCCCATAATCGTGCCGCCGTAAACGTCGCTACCGGAATCGTCGAAAAGGTAACCGACGGCGTAGTGGCATCCAAAGCCTGTGCCAAAACGTTGCCACCGGCGTTCGCGACGCGCGGAGCCGTCGTACATCGTCGAGGTCGCCGCGTAACGAATATCGTTGCCGCCGAAATCGCGCGCAAGCCCTATGCCCATCCAATATCCGCCGCCGTGTCCGAAATAGTCGTACTCATACGCGTCGTCGCCGCCGCCGTCAAGCAGAACGCCGATACCGCCGCACGCTACCCGTCGAATGCCGGCGCCGACTCCCTGCCCCCAACCGTCGTAACCGGGATGTTCGGGGTACGAGTCGAAATAGTATCCGCCGACATAGTAGTGATCGCGCCCGTCCGTGTCGACAATAGCGCCGAAGCCGCCCGGTCCTCCGACCCCTTGCGCGAAGAGCGCGCCGCGATAGTCGTCGTTACCGTCTCGATCGAGCATGAGTCCAAATCCGCATATCGACGTCCCTTGGCACCGCAGGAAGCCGAGATACTTATCGTTACCCTTCTCGTTAATGAGCGCGCCGAAACCGCCGATCGTACTGCCTTGGCTAATGTCCTTGGCAAGATAAGTGTCGTTTCCGCCGTCGTCGTACCATACGGAAACGCCGAGTACGGAGCCGCCTTGAATCGCCGCGTTTTTGCCGACGTACTCGTCGTCTGCGCCGCCGAGATCGACGATAACGAGAAGCGGACGGTTAAGAACGCAGGAGCCTTCGCGATAGACGTCCGCGCCGCCGAGATCGACGACGCAACAGGCGTTCGGATACTTGTCGAGCTCCCACACGTTGCGACCAGGACCGCCGACGAGAATATCGCCCGCCGCCGTTCTGACTACGCCTACCGTTTGATCGTTATTCAACTTTACCTTTTCGAGCGAATCGTAGTCGAGCGCGGCAAGTTGCGCAAGATTCTCTTCCGTCAGGCACGCCAGAACCGCTTCCCCTGCGTTGTACATCTCGCTCTTACTGCACTTCTCCATCGCGTCGATCAGGTATTGAGCTCGACCGCGCGACTGCACGGTGTGCCCGCTCTGAACCTGCCCGCAGAAGATAGCGTGCGCTTCCGCCATAACGGCGGAAAGATCGTTCTTACTCATTGGCGCGAGCGCCTTGGCGTGGTGCGACGACGCCTCGACCAGCGCCGACTTCAGATTCTCGAGCGCGTCCTGAGGCGAATTCGGCGTCTTCGGTTCAAAGCGTTCTTCACGCAACGCGACGTCGGTCAGACTGCGCGCCGTGCGCACGCCGGTTATAACGTCGGTCATACTTCCCATGAAGCACTGTCCCAGCGCGTGCGAGACTTGCTCGGCTTCCACGACTGAATTCAATGGATCTTGATATAGACGCTCATACCACTTTAACCGGCAACGCGAATTCAATTCGTTACCCGTTTGGAGACTGTTCGTGCGGCGTCTAATACTGGAATTGTAGGCGCGCCAACGCTGATACAGCGATTCGCCTCCATACTTCTTAAGGTTCTCCAGCATATCGTTCGTCATATCGCGCACCGCTTTTTCCGCATTGGGATTGCGGTGAGATTTTAAAGTCTGAGGCTTAACGACCGGCGCGGACTCGGGAGTCGTTTTCTGCGCGTTCGCAAGGTCGACGTCCGCAACTTCGCCTTCCGGCAACTTTACAGACGCGTCGGGCGCGTCGTCCGAAGAACCGTTCGAGAGAGCGCGCGACTTTTCCTCTTCGGAAACGTTCGGCTGCTGCAAGCTCGTCGTATCCTGAGCTTCTTGCGACTCGGCGTCCGGCTCTGCAGACTCTGCCGTCGCTTCCGCGCTTGTCTCGACAATACTAGCCGTCGTCGCTTCCGCTTCCGTCTCGTCGGCTACATCGCGCAAGGTTACCTTGCCGGGCGTCGTCGTTCCGGAAACAGCGACGCCGGGCGTTGCGTCCTCTTTACCGGTTGACGTTTCGTTCGAGGTCGTTTGGTCGTTTGCGTCGGAGAAGACCGTAGTAAAAGACGACGCAAAAACTCTTAGTCCGGAAGGTAGAGGGAACGCCGACGCGGCGCCCGAGGATGTAAAGACCCCGGACGCGCCGCTCGCGACTCCCAAAATCGAGAGTGTCGCTACGCCCAGGCGAATAATTAGACGCTTGTTCATTTCTGTAACCGATCTTCTAGTATCTATAGCGCAATTTCCGCGTCGTTTCCACACGGAAACGCGCGTCTATATCTTAACACGGAGGTTGTATTTGACCGCGCAACCGCACGCACAGGGCGCAAAAAGCCCTATCACTCTTTTCGACCTCGAGCCGGTCAAACTTAATCGCCGAGCGCTATGAAATATGAAATAAAATAGAGCGCTACGTAGGTTTCAACGCTTGCGCAAGCGCGCAAAAAGAAACCAGCAAAACAGAGAATAGCCAATTTAACCGTTTTTACAGTCGCAAAGAAGAAACTCTTTAGCAGAGCGCGTCAACTTTGCGCGATACATCATAGCGCGGCGATTATTACGAGGTCGCGCTCGTCGTTCCCTTTCTCGTTAAAATCGGTATTCCCGCGCGCCAGGGGAAAATTTTTGACAAAAAAGGCGATTTTGGCAACTTAATACTTGCCTATTTCGAGCCGCCAAATTATCATTTTAGAATAGCGGCGGAGGCTAGCGCACGCAACGCCACTGCGCGCGACGACGCTACGTTTAGCGCCGTGCACTGGAATATACGCGCCGGACTCGCGCTTCGACAGCGATCCGACTCCCAATATAACCCCAGCCCGTTAAGCCTAAGTAAACTTTAGGAGACTTCCATGAGTCGAAGCAAATTCGTCCTTCGTATAAGCGCGATCCTTGCGCTGATCGTCCTTTTTACCGTTCCTATGTCGACGGCTTACGGACAGAACTACAACAACAACAGCAACAGCAATAATAACAACCGGAATAACAACAACAGCAACAACAATAACAACCGAAACAACAATAATAATAACAGCAATAATAATAACAACAATAACAGCGGCAGCCGCGGCGGCGGCAGTAGCTCTAGCGGCGGCGTTTCGATCGACGCGAACGGCGTTTTACAGAGAATGACGCTCGACGCCGGGCAACTCGCCGCGTTGCGTATGAACTCTGCGTCCGTCGTGCCTTCCGATATGCAGAAGCCTAGCAAATTGCGCAAGGTCTCGCTTAATCGTTTGGAAGCGCAAATCGCCGCTAACGACGGCGTTGTCTCCGAAGAGATGGCTAATCTCGCAGGACTCACGCGCATCGAAAACGTCTTCGTCTATCCCGAGACGGGAGACGTTGTCGTCGCTGGTCCGGCGGAGCCCTGGACCGTTGGCGTCGAAGGCGGCAACGTCGGCGCCAAGAGCGGTCGTCCGACTCTACAGCTCGCCGACCTCGTCGTCGCGTTGCGCGCTTACCCTGCGAACGGCGACTCTCCATCGTTCGTAGGATGCTCGATCGACCCGACGGAAGACGGTCTGCGCAATATGCAGGCGTATCTCAGAACGGCGCCTCAGCCGAACGTTTCAAGTAACGACGAATGCGTTGAGTACGCTAACGGCATTCGCAACGCGTTGGGTCTGCAGAATGTGCAAATCTGGGGCGTCTCGCCGAAAACGAACTTCGCCGCAACGCTCGTCGCCGCCGACTATAGAATGAAGCTCATCGGCATCGGACTTGAACCGGCGCCGGTTAAGATGACGACCTACGTCGAAAGCTCCAATCCTCGCGCAATGCCTTCGAACGCGCTCGTCAGATGGTATTTCCAACCTGATTATGACTGCGTCGTCGAAACGGAAGCGGGAGACGCGATCCAGCTCGTCGGACTAGGCGTTAATCTGGTCGGCGAGGACGAACTCGTCGGCGCCGACGGCAAGCGCTCGTCAAACGTCGGACGCGGTAATCCCGCGACCCGCGCGTACGCCAAGAGCTTTACGAAGAAATTCGAGAAGATCGCCGACGTTACTCCCGTCTACGCGAACCTACGCAATCTGATCGACATGACGATCGTCGCCGCGTACCTCCAGAAGGAAGGCGTCTATGAGAAAGTCAATTGGTCTGCCGAATACTTCGCCGACGAAGAGAAATTCCAGACGGAGACGGTAAACGAAGCAAAATTCGCGGAAACGGCGGTCAACGCGTTCCGACATAATGCGAATCTCGTCTCCTATCCGACGGGCGGAGGCGTTCACATTGAGCCGCAAGTTGCGCTCGATCCCGATCACGTGTCCTACGACTCCAAGGGCGAAGTGGAAGCGAAACGCGAAGCCGCTCAAAACGCCGAGACCGAAGCGTGGTGGTGGGACTAATCCCTAACGTTGGACGCGCGCGGCTCGACGTTACAGTTCGCGCGCGTTACAATAAGCGCTAAACGATAACCAAAAGACCCGGGTTCGCATATTCGTCGAACTCGGGTCTTTTGACGTCGTTGCGCAACCTTCCCCTCCATGGAGTCGCGCAACGCGCACGAGCGCAATCGCAAGCGATCCGCTCTTATTAAGCGCGTCCATGCGCCAAGGCGTCCTTACCTATTATTCACAGCGCGCTCGTCGTACTTTCCTTGCACGAGGCGCGCGGGATTGCGGTTAGGCTACCGAATCGTCGTTTCGCTTTCACGCGTCGCGGTATAAGTCGGAACTGGTTCGTCGTCGAACTGTTCCGTCGCGTCAAGGGACGCAATCACGGAATCCTCGAAATTAACCGCCAAATCGCCGACTTGAAAACCGGCGACTCGCCATGTCTCGACGTCTTTAACGATTACGAACGTGAGCGTGTCCATCTGAATATCGCCGGAATCTGCGTAGTCCTCGACGTCGACCCACACGTGTACGACCCCGTTTTTCTCCTTCGACTTCTGCGAAACGCGCCAGCGGATCGTATCGCTCTTCTGCGTTACAAACTGCTCGCGTTGCGCGTCGCGCGCTTTGCTCGAAAGGAGCGCAAACGCGCCCTCGTCGTCGCCACTGAAGAACGTCTTAAAGAATTCGTTCACGACTCCCTCGGGCGAGTCGAGATTCTCGATTTCAATCGCCGAACGATCAATTTCGAACAGCGTCTGATCGGTCGCGCCTGCCGCGTCGCCGGCGCCGCCCTCGCCGCTCTTCGTCGCCTTATCCGGCGCGTTTTGGCAACAATTTGAACACCCGGCAGTAAGGCACATGATCGCCGCAGCAATTAAAACGCACAGTTGCGCGGTTTTTTTCATTCTAGGAACTCCGTTTCTCTACGTTACCATCCATGCAAACTAGACGCGCTTGCGTCAAGTCGTCGTAATCGTAACAAAAATTAGAATTCCTTCCAATAGCAATCTCGCTTTTTCATGGAATATCGCGCGCCGCGCTTGAAAAGGCGACTCTTCGCTATAAAATGACGCTATTCCCTTTTGACGCGTACAAACACGATCGGAATTTTTCCATGGAACGCTCCCTTAATAATAAACTCATTCTCGTAACGCGCCCTCGCGGTCAGGCTCAAGACTTGTGCGACGCGTTTAACGCGCGCGGCGCAGAGACTATATGTCAACCCGCGATCGAAATCCGCGCGACCGACCGTACGGCGCAACTTGACGAAGCGCTGGAACAATTACGCGGCGGCGCGTTCAATCTCATCGTATTTGCAAGCGCAAACGGCGTGAAATTTGCGCTCGAGAGATTCGCAAAGTTAAACGGGCGCCGAGACGTCGGCGAAACTTTGGCGCGGCTTAATCTGAACGTAGCCGCAATCGGACCCGGAACCGCGCGCGCGCTCAAAGAGTTTCATATCGCGCCAACGATTATGCCGGCGCGTTACGACGCCGAGGGACTACTCGAAGCGTTGCGCGGATTCTATCGCGCGCCCGATGGAATTACGGCGCTGGCGTTTCGCGCCAACCGCGGTCGCGACACGCTCGCGCGCGAGATGCGCGCCGCTGGCGCGAACTACTCGGAAGTTGAAGCGTACCAAAACGTCGACGTTGCCGTCGCGGATCCAGCGACGTTGCGCGCGCTCGAATCCGGGCGCGTCGACGCCGCAGTCGCGACAAGCTCAGCTTCTGCGAACGCGCTCGTTAATATGCTGGCGGACGCCGCGCGTCAAACGCGTTGGGTCGCCTTGAGCGCGCTCACCGCCAGCGCGTTGGAAGCGCGCGGCGTACGCGTCGCCGCAATCGCGCGCGAAGCGACAATGCCGTCGCTCGTCGACGCGGTCGTCGAATTACTTTCATAACGCCAACGAGCGCCGCTTCGCGAGGAAACGGCGCTCGTTTTTGATTCATGTCATGCGGTTATACTCGTCGAATTAGACGCGCTTGAACTGAACGTCCTTTTCATACTGTTCGACCTCGGCGATCCATTTCTCACCGACCGGAACGCCGTTCTTTTCGCAGTAGTAATCCCAGACGGGACCGAAGGGCGCGGACTTGAGCTCTTCGAGTAGCGCGAGTCGTTTTGTATAGTTGAACTCGTTCTCGTACTGGCGCAATTGTTCGATCGGCTCAAGCGCGGCGCAGAGCAACGCTTTGATCGCGTTGCGCGTCCCGATCGTCCAGGCCGCCACACGGTTGATCGTCGCGTCAAAGAAGTCGAGCGCGAAGAACGTACGATCGATAATGCGCGTGCGCATGAGTTCTTCGGCAATGGCGCGCATTTGGTCGTTCCAGATAACCACGTGGTCGGAATCCCAGCGAACGCCGCGGCTAACGTGTAGTAGAATCTCGTCGACGAACAAGGCGGCGGCGGAAATCTTATCGCTGATGCATTCCGTCGGGTGGAAGTGTCCGGCGTCGAGCGTTAGCACGAGTCCGTTCTTCATGGCGTAGCCCATGCAGAACTCATGACTGCCGACCGTATAGCTTTCGACGCCGATACCGAAGAGTTTGCTCTCGATACCGTCGCGAATATTCTCTTTCGGATACTTTACGGCGAAGATTTCGTCGTAGGACGCGGCGAGGCGCTGGCGCGGCGCGAGGCGATCGACGGGCGTGTCCTTCAGACCGTCCGGGGTCCAGTGATTGACGACGCATGGCGTTCCTAGCTGTTCGCCGAAGTAGTTTGCGATCTTGCGGCAGCATTTGTCGTGCGCGATCCAGAAATCTCGGATTTCCTTCTTCGGGTGCGACAGTGTTAGCGTGTCGGCGGCTTTCGGGTGCGAGAAGAATGTCGGGTTGAAGTCTAGCCCGATCTTTTGCGCTTTCGCCCAGTCGACCCATCCTTGGAAGTGGCACGGTTCGATTTCATCGCGATCGACCTTCTTGCCGCCGTTTTCGAGATAGATAGCGTGCAGGTTGAAGCGTTGCTTTCCGGGGATGAGCGAGAACGCTTTTTCGGCGTCAGCGCGCAGTTCGTCAGGCGTGCGCGCTTTTCCGGGATAATTACCGGTCGTCAAAATACCGCCTGAGAGGCTTCCTCCGCTTTCAAATCCGATAACGTCGTCTCCCTGCCAGCAGTGCAACGAGATTTCGATCTTGGCGACACGTTCGAGCGCGGCGTCGACGTCGACTCCGAGTTCTGCGTATCGTTCCTTTGCCAGCGCGAAAGCTTGTTCTACTTTACTCATAATAATGCCTATCTCCTAATCTTGTGCGCGGCGTCGCGCAATGAACGCGAACTCGCCAATTAATTTCGCCGAGCGCGCTCGACGAACCAAATAAATAATGGTTTTGCGGATTTCGACGGTTAAAGCGTCAAGCGAACCGCCAAAAAATCCGATATTGATATATGACTTGGATTCTGATATATTCCAGGTCGCGCGGCGGGTTGGCGTCGCGCAACATCACACATGGTAAACAAGGATGACGTCCATGGTAACTCGCTGGTTCAATTCGCGCGCGTTCATACGCGCCGTCGCTATCCTGTCGCTCGTCGCGCTTGCGACGACTTGTATGGTTGCGTCTGGTTGCGCTTCCTGGGGCAAGCACGACAACGACGGACCTAAAACGGTGGAAGACGTGCTCAGCGCAAAGCGACCGGGCTAACCGGTTCCGCGCTCAACGATTATAGCCCGACGCATTGCGTCGGGCTTTTTTATTGCGCCGCGCTTCCGCGAACCTTCCGTTATTTTAATTCATTGGCGTATAAAAATCAAGCGCGCGTCGTCAATTCTGTTCCGCTTTCTGTTCTTCGAACGGGTCGTCGCTCGCGTCTTCTTTTCGCTCGCCCCTCTTACTGGGCGGCAACGGCTTATTCGCCATGAGCGCGGCGACCCAACGCGTTTCAGGAAACGCCTGGAAAATAATCTTCATAACGACGGCAAGCGGCGGCGACAAGAACATTCCGACAGGTCCGAGCAGCCATCCGAAAAAGATTAACGACATGAGCACGATCAAGGGCGAGAGTCCCAATCCCTTACCGAGTAGTCGCGGCTCAAGGACATAGCCGACAGTGCAATTCAACGCGACGAACGCAACGCAATTGACGCAGCCGATGAGAACGCCGTGTTCGACCGTCGCCAGGACAATCGGCGGAATTGCGGCGACGACCGACCCGATATTCGGAATGTAATTCAATAGAAAGGCGACGAATCCCCACAAAATCGGGTACTGCACGTTCGTCACCATGAGCAAAATGGTAACCGAGACGCCGATAATAAGGCTCATCTCCGTCTTGATGACCATATAATTGCGGATATCGTCGATCACTTTATCGATATGCGTGTTCGTGAAACGACGCTTGCCGAGCACAGAAACGAGTTTGGCGGGAATATTAGCGGTCTCTATCAGCATGAAGACGACGAGCAACATTACGATAAACGCCGTGCTCAAGAAGTAGCTCAGTTCACCCGCCAACCCGCTTAGAAATTGGAATAGGCTCTGCGAACTAGCGCCAACGGCAGTAATAGGGGGCGCGGGCAAACGCCTTTCCAATTCGTACGTCGTTTCGTTTGCGGGGTCGCTTTCGTCCTCCAAGTTTTCGTTCGCGCGATCGGCGCGTTTATCGGCGTCGGCAAAGAACTCGGGCGGGTCGTCCATAATCAATCGCGATTTCGGATCGTCCGGCAGAATGCTCTTCTCGAAACTGGTAACCACTTCGCCTAGCGTTTCATTCTTTCCACCGTCGACCGCGAGCGCGATGGAGTCGTCTAGCGCGTCTCCCTCTGGCATAGTCTTCGGCTCTTGTCCGTCGTCGGGGTCAAGTTGCTCGACCGGCTCCGTATAAGCGACCAACGCCGTCGCCGTATGGCTACGGCGCTCCTTAGACGCTTGCGATTCGTCCTGGGCTACGGTCGAATTCGGCAGTTTCTCGACGCGCGGCGCGCGACTGGGCGGCGCGGTCGGCTCCTTGGGCGAGGAGTCAGGCTCGCTTGACGGTTCCGGCGCGGTCTCGGAACCAGCGCTCTCCTCCGTACGCTCAGGGTCTTCCCCCTCTGGCGCCGGCTCGACTTCGTCCTTAGTATCGTCGCTCCGTAGAAACGGCGGTAAAAACTCTTCGATACTAATGTCGTAACTCTTGAGAGTATCGTTAAACTGATCGCGATACTCTGGAAGATTCTTGGCAAATTGCGCGACCTGCCCTCCTATAACCGTTGTGCACACGAGACCGCATATCACAACGACGATAATCACGACGGTCATTGAAAATCCGGCGGAGAAACCGCGCTTCTTAAGCCAATTGATCGGCGAAATCAGTAGTACCGTAAAGAACGTCGCCATCAGGAACGGACCCAAAATACTACGCGCCGCATGAATGCCGGCGAGAATAATCAAGATAGCCGCCGTTATGCCGGAATACGTCATAAGAAGGCTCTGTGGCGCCACCTTGCCGACGTCAGCGCCGTCGGGCGTTTTATTTCGTTTACCCATATGTTCGCTTCTTTATACTTAGCGCTCTAGGCGCTTGTCATACTCTTTTCAACGACGCTCGCCTCGCAGACGGCGTCGGTTCTATCATACAAAACAGTGTGAAGTTTGGCAAGCGCCTAACGAGAAATTTAACGCGCAAACCCGAACTATTTAACGCGCGTTACGCGAACCTGATTCGACGAGAGGATTTCGACGATCGTAATCGGCGTTCCAGCGCTCAGTTCGACGTCGTCGTCTGTAACCGCTTCATACTCGACAAGACGCTCCTGTTGCAGTACGGTAACTTTACCGATACCAGAGCGCGCCGCTGGAATACGGAGATAGACCGTTCCCGTCGCGCCGACCGCTGAAGCGAGCGTCAATGAACCGTCGTGGTTGAACGCCGAAAGCGCGCGGCTAAGACGGTAGACAAGGTACATGCCAAGAAAACCGCACGCGATCGAGATTCCGAGAATCGCGACGTCTGAGAGAGCGCTGTCCTCGCACGCGAGTCCGGCAAGACCGAAGAACGCAATTCCCGACGTTACCGCGCGAAGCGTAAACATTCGCAAAAAGACCGCGCCATGCTCCATATGATGAGAAGCGGCATGAGAATCGCCGTCTGCGTCTCCTGAGTCGGAATCGGCAGAATCTCCAGCGTCCGCGCCGCCGTCGACGTCCCCAGCGTCTCCAACGTCTCCGTCGCCGCCGCCGTCCTGATCGCCGCCTATTCCCAATAGCAACGTTACAAAATTGACCACAACGATAGCGGCGCCGAAAATCGCGCAATACAGATATATTGAATGCATCATATGAACGTCTCCTATGAACTGAGCGTGCGAACCAATCTCACTGCGACGCGAATACGCGCGCCAAACGACAAACAATGCGCAGGGGCAATTTCAAAGAACGCCGCGGTTACTAATCGCCACAATCGCCGCAATCACCGCAATCGCCGTCCCCGCCAAAAAAATCGAACCATCCGCCGTCGTCCGACGCGCCAATATCCCCGCCTCCTCCGCCTGCGCCTGTGTCGTCTCGAAGCTTGCCAAAAAACTGCGCTAACCCGACCGCTACGACGCCAATGATCACCAGCGCTAATACGATCTCACTCATTTCACTTTCCTTCATTCGAATCTTGTCAATAGTCGAACATACGACGCCGTTGTTTGGATTCAAAAGCACGAAATCAACCTTCGTCGCTACAATCATTATAGAGTATACGTTTCGTAATAAAAAGTGAAAAATGCGCTACAACCGTCGAAATTTTCTTGAATTCACATCGGTTGAGAATAAAATAGGTAAGATAATAAAAAGATCCCCCCCCACGCAAGATTTAACGACTTTCCACTGAAAGGGTGTTCCTATGGACGCGATACTCGTATTTTTTACGCCATGCGTTACTTTTGCGGCGGTTGGATCAAGCGCCATCGCTGCTGCGGCGGTTCTATTAGCCATTATTTTCTTCGGGCTTCTCATGCTCTTTAGCTCGCGCTACAAGCGTTGTCCGAGTAATAAGATCATG
>ONJR01000046.1 GCA_900318195.1 uncultured Planctomycetota bacterium | reverse complement strand
GTGCGCAAGCACAGTCGCAAGTGCGGAATTTCCTCCTCGAACGTGAGAACGTTCGAGCTGACCGTTACACGGTCTGGGCGAGTTTTCTCGAGCTGAGCTTCGGCGCAATTCGAGGGAGCTTTTAGTAGCCGAGCGTCGTAAGCGATAGCTTAGCGCGCGTACGGAGCGACGTTTCTTCCGGCGACTTGCATAAGTCAATGGAACCGCCGTATTGCGCCGCGACAAGTTCCTTCGGAAGTCGCGAGATTCGTCTCGAGATTACGATTAAGCCCTTCGCGAAAGGGAGTAATTCCTTTCGGCGTCCAGCGCGTCAAGGGCGAGTCGAGTTACCCTAACCTTTTTCACACACAATAACATGGGGTTTAAAATGTCAACGTCGTCGCAATTCGGTAATGTGCAAACAACCTTTACGAAACAGAAGCGCGAATTAGCAAAAGCGCGCGAACTTATCAACTCGTTGCGCGCGCAGGAGGTGCGCGAACAGCGCCTTGCGCCAGACAACTCAATCGTTCAGGAAGAACGCAAGTCATGGACGATTGCGGATCCGGAAGAGATCGCGGCAAAGGTTTTTACCATCGTTAAAGAAGTCGTCGCGCAGCATGGCGCAAGACAGCAAGGTAATAGCGTCAATACCGGCGCGTTTGAATTTCACGGAATCAGCGCGCAACTAACCGCGCCGCAACTACGCGCGTTGCAGGAGGCGACGTGCCTGCTGGCAGAGCTCGTCGAGAAACTGCCGACGGAAAACAAAAAGCTCGTGCCAAACGGCGCAGTCGAGGGAAGACCGGCCTTTATAGGATCTCTTACGGTTATTAAAGAGACCAAAACTCGATACGTTCCCTATGAGGAAGCGGAATCGAGTCGCGTACGAACTTATGAGGAACGATACGACGAGGTTCTCTATAAGACCAGGGAAGTCGTGATCGATTTCGGACTGCCGAATAAAAAGGTCGACGCGCTCAAAGAACTCGTCGCCGACCTAAAAGTCGCGATTCAAGTTGCGATCGACGACGCCAACTCGAAACCGCGTAAAGACGATCCCGTACTAAACGACGTCATAAGCAATATAGTCGCGCTCTTCCAGAACGAATTGAACGCGGAAAAGAACAAATAAAAAAGCGATTGCCGCATTCTATTAAAGGACGCTGAGGAATAGAATTCCGAAGCGTCTTTTTTGTGCAATATCGACGACAAAACACGGCGCGCAACCAATAAAACATATATAGTGTTAAAACATTTTATTTACTAAATACGCCTTTTCTATTGACAAGCAGGATTCACTTTGATACTACTGAAAGATAGTAAAGGGAACGCGAGCTTCCTTTCGTAAATTTGACCGGTTAAGCAGCCGGATTCCGTTCGCCTTGGGCGCAACTTCGCGTTTAATAGGAGGCGCCGACATGAGAAAAGATCAAGATTGCCGCTTGACAAATGAAAAGCAGAGCGGCGACGCATACTCCGCAGTCGACGCGCTTGCGCGCGGCGATACGGACGCGGCGATTACCATCCTCGAACGCGCGAGGAATATGTCGCCGCCGCCGTTCGGCTTGGGCGCGAACCAGATTATCGGCGCGCGCTCGTAGACGAAATCGTTAAACGTCGAGCGCTTGTTTTCGAAAGAGAGCAGGCAGTCGCCGAATTCAGCGACTTCACGTCGCAGGCGATCGAATCAGTTCGATCATTGTAAATGCGCGAACTTCTCGCACAAGCTTTGTTGGCTACAAGTTAATTGTGGCGAGAATTTATTAAGGAGAGATTACCATGAAACGTCTTCTCACTTTTACGGCGCGGCTCGCAGAGCCTATTCGCAAGAGCGTCAATAACGTTCTCGCATCGCGCCGTCTCGCATTCGAAGCACGTGAGAAACGCCTCGCCCTCTCTGCAACCCCCGTTCCTTTCGCGTCGCCGCCGACGGATAGCGAAACGATCTTATGTTGCACGGCGCAACTCGACGCCGATTACATGGAGGCGATACCTATTGCCGCCGAAGTTCTCGCCGCTCCGCCGCAGCGCTACGGCGCGGACGGCGGAGCGCAGACCAATGAGAACGTCGACGCGTGTAACGCTGTTCTGGCGGACTGGAAGGAAGACGAAGACTTTCTCATCGAGGAAGAGCCAGGTTTGAGCGCCGCAGTCGATTCTGAAACAACCTTTGGATACGGCGAAACCGACGATTTCCTCGCGTGTGCGGCGCTCGAAGAGGACGACGGCGAAGTTCCAGACGACGCGCTAGGAGACGGATGCGGCTCCGAGTGCGATAACGGTTGCAGTAACGCTGTCGGGACGATTCACCTAGGCGGCTCGGGTAATTTTATTGAAGCCTGCTACGACGGAAGCGCGCCAACCTCAACTCTCGAACTCGTCGTACTACAGGACGAGCTAGGAATGGTCTCGATACCTGCGTGGATGACTGGAACGAACGAATTTGGATACAACTTCGCTATTACGATCTCTAATCCTGGATCATATTGGAATAAGTCGATTGGTTCGAGCAACGATACGTTTGTATGGACGAAGCCCAATAATGTTTCAAATGAATCAGCTAGACGAGATTTTACCGTAAATTATATTGTTTATCATGATTCAAATAACAACGGGGTTTACGATGAAAACGAATCTATTGCTGCGTCAGAGTCCGCATATTTGCATATCGCATATGCAGAAGCACAAGTCAAAATTGCAGGTGAAGGGGATTTCGAACCTCTTACGTCATCGAACAACAAAGCTATTGTTGGTCAAAAAATAGAAGCTCGTATCGCCTTGGATCCTCGATTATCAATTCCAACAAACGGACAACGTTCGTGGTCTTTTTCAACGACTCTCAGCCACACGTCAAGAATAAAGGATTATCTTACCAATGGAAATTATGGATACGTTGAGGAATTGGAGGAAACTGATTACTCCCTCGAGACAATAAAATTCTACGAGATAGAAGCACAAACCACAACGATTATGTGTCAAGTTCCAGTTCAGTGGCCGCAATCAGGCGAGGCAACGCTACGCACTTCAAGCATTTATTGTACAACCGACGTTGTGGTAGTAGCTCCTTCGGCTTCGATTTCAGCAGAGTTTGTAGCTGACGTCGACGTTTTGAATAATACTTCGCCAAAGTTATTGGTTGGACCGACCATAACTATTAACGCGTCAGTCAGTAGCGTAGAACAATTCGAAAATGTTCCTGATACTGGACAGGTTAACTTTTTACAAACATTGCAAGATAACAGTGAAAAGAAAAATGAATCGACTGAGCTTGGGGAAAGAAAAGCGATATACGGCGAGGATGTTCTTGACACGCATTTTCCGTTAGGTACGCCAAGCATATCTGGAACCAATCAGCCTCCTTTATGGCGTCTTACAAGTCAAGGAAAAGATATTTCTACCTTGGATCAACCGAGAGAAGATTTAACGATTAAAGAAAATAATGGTTATTACCAAGTTCACGTGAATTTGGCTTTTACTAAAACAGTTATCTACAAACCAAATGGGGTCGACAGCATCTGGGTTCCGCTAAGTAAACTTTACTGGTCATGGGAAGCTTATGCAACCTACAGCCAAACGACGTCTGAGTGGAGCATAATATCAAGCGACAAGAGCATAACCTACGGAGGTTATCTAATATCACTACAAAAGTGGTATGATAATGTTGCCAACTACATGAACTGGTAAGAACGGAGAGTATCCCATGATTTATTCACGTCTTCTAGCGTTTATTGGAATCTTCCTACTAGCGTCTATCGCACGCGGGCAGGATCCAATCCCATCGACTCCTTTTTTCTTCGCAACGCCTGAATTAGCGCTAAAGGAAATTCAGTTCCCCAAAGCAACGGAGTCGCCTAATAATTCTGAAATCTTCGCACGATACGAAGCGCTTAACAAAGCGCTTGATAAGAGTGAAAGAGCTAATAATATACGCTTGTTACAAAGTTACTATGGCTTCTATACAAGGCTCTTTTCAGGCATAAGAGGCTACGGGGTAGGTTTGTCGGTAGACGCCTTTGACCGTAACAACGGACATTTCCTCACGGAGGAAGCCGAACGTGCGGCGCAATTGGACGAGGAGAATCCGTTACCGTCGGCATTGCCCAACCTTGCATGGAGTATCGCGTTGCCCGAGACAATTCGTTCTGGCGAACACATTCCCATGGAGGTCGCTCTCAAAAATATTACGGATCATGACGTTGTGTCGGGAACAGCGCTCGTTTCTCCTGCGTTCTGTCTTGCGTCGATTAGACTGATAAAGGTTGGCAATCCGTCAACTCCTGTCTTAATGACAAAGCTTGGCGCCTCGAAGTTTTATAACGGATGGTTTAGTCGTGGCGTTCGATATGGAGGAATAACGATTAAAGCTGGGGACGAAATGAAACTCGACCTCACAGACAAGTTCAAACTAGACAAATATTACGACGTCTCCGAACCCGGCGAATATGAACTAACTTTCTATACGCGCCGCTTTCTCGATGAAAACGGCGAGCCTGCTGAAGATCAAGAGCTCGAGTATCCGCGTAAGGCAACGGTGCGGTTTACCATTTTGCCATAAAGCGCATACGCAAAGCCGGGCGCTGAATAACGCCGCCGTGATCGCGCAAGCGTCCGTTCGTTGCGTTGCGCCAACGCTAGCGCGCGACAACGTAATGAAGCGCCGTCAGAAGCGCCAACCGTACGATTGACGCCTTAAAACCGACCGAGTAGAATTGAGCGCAAGTCGCGCGGCGCGATCATGCGGCGTCGACGCTTAAAGAATAGTCAACTTAGCAAGCCGGACGAAGCGGCGTGAACGAGGTCAAAATGAAGAAAGCGCATATCGTCCTATTAGTCGCGCTTGGCGTATATCTAACGCCTTATCTCCTCGCCGACGAACCGCGACTAACGGCGCCGAGCGAAGCGGTGTGCGTCGACGAAGAGTGCGAGACGCCAACGGTCAACGGTGAGAACGCGCCGGTCTACGCTATCGTATCGCCGGTCGGTTACCACGCGGTCGAGACGATCACGCAGGCGCCGCGTCTCGACTCCCTTGACGGTAAACGCATCGCGCTCGTCGGCGGTAGCTTTATGGCGGCGATTACGCACGACGAATTGCGACGACGACTACAGGAAGACTATCCAAGTTGCGAGATCTTCATGTTCCAAGAGGTCGGCTCGAGCGGTCCGTTTTCCGTATTCGGCGCGAGCGGTCAGACGACGGCGTTTCAGTCGAAACTTAAAGAACTTAAGATAGACGCGGTTGTCTCGGGTAATTGCGGGTGCGGCCTGTGCACAACGAAAGAGTCGGGCTCAGCGATCGCGGCGGAGTACGTCGGCGTCCCGTCGGTAACGGTGGGCGCGCCGACGTTCGTCGCGCAGATCCGTTCGCTAGGGGTTAGTCGCGGGGTCGGCGCGCTTCGCACGGCGGAGTATCCCGGCGCGTTCGCGTCGCACACGGAGTCCGAGTTGCGGCGCAATACGCGCGAGCGCGTCTATCCAGCGGTCGTCCAGGCGCTCACGACGCCGATAACCGACGAAGAGCTTGCGGAATACGCCGACCAGGGCAAACGTCCGTACGACGAAATCGTCTATACGGGAACGTACGAGGAAATCCAGGAATTTTGCCAGGTTAATCATTGGTCGGACGGTCTCCCCGTCGTTCCGCCGACGCGCGAATTGGTCGCGGAATACTTGCGGTTCACACCCTACGCCGCAGGGGACGTCTTGGGCGTCTATCCGCTTGCGTACCGCGAATGCGTCGCTTACACGGTCGCGGTCAACGCCGTCATGTCGGGCGTACCTAAGGAGTTCATGCCGATCTGCATAGCGCTAACGCAGGGTCTGAGCGACGGCGAATGGCGTCGTCCGCTCGCGAGCACGCACGGCTGGACGCCCTACGCGTGGCTCAACGGACCGCTCGCGCGTCAGTTAGCGGTCGACTCCTCGCAGGGCATGATTTCGGAACAGCGCAATAAGTCGTTAGGACGCTTTATCGAACTCATGACGCTCAATCTCGGCGGATACTACGTCAAGGAAAACCGCATGGGAACCTTTGGCTATCTCACGCCGTTTGTCTTTGCCGAAGACGAAGAAGCGTGCTGCCGCGCAGGCTGGACGCCGTACGCAATGGAGCGCGGCTACGACGCCAACGCAAACGTCGTTACGCTATGCTCCGCGCTCGCGTGGGGAAATAACGTTACGCCGGCGACGTCGGCGCACGACAAGATCATGCAAATCATCGCCTTCGACGTTACCGAAAAACAACAGAACGGGATCGGCAATACGAACCCTCAGGTATATCGTACAATACTAACAACGGAGCCCGTCGCGCAAGCGTTGGCAAAAGGTTACGCTACCAAAGACGAGCTAGAAGACGCCGTAATTACGACCGCGCGTCGCCCGCTCGCTATGCGCGCTTTTGCTAAATACTGGGCTAATACCGGCTCCGCGCCCTCTGAAACGGAATCGTACGCGAGTTATCTTGACGCCGTGCGGCGCGATCCCGAAGAGCGGGTCGCGCTAACGCCGACGCCAGAATGGCTACGCGGCGCGACGGACCAAGAGGAACTCGAGACGATCGCGACGGCGCGCAAGGGTCAGACGATTTTTCTCGTCGCCGGCGATAGCGCGCGCAATAAGTTCATGACGCTTCCCGGCGGCGCGCCGACCTCGATCGAGATTCGTCTACCGGAGAATTGGGATCGGCTCGTGGCGCCGATGGGCTATGAACCGCTCGAGCGATTTCAACTTGCGCAAGAGATTATACCGCAACGTCATGCGTCGTTCGCGCAGCAATCCGACGCCGGTCGCTTGCAGGTTCCTAGCGCGCTCGCCGACGGGGAATATCGCATTATGCCGACGGTGGAACTTGTTACGGAGCCTGGCAAAGTCTATCGTAGCGCGTCGGGCGCCGCGTCCGGCTGGAGCTACGACGCGCCGAACACGGTCAATCTGGACGGCGGTAAGGAATTCGAGGATTTCATGGCGGCGTTGTATCCGGGCTGTTCGTTTACCGTAGCGTCCGGGCGAGTAACCGAGGTCGTTCTTCGACTCGTCGGCTCGAATCAGCGCGCTACTGGCTCCGCGTTGCGTCTTTCGCCGGAACTGCTAGGGGACGCGCGCCTCAATCTAGAAATTGTAATGCGACGCAGTAAGCGTTCGGGCAATATAACGCCTCCCGGCGCCAGAGCGCTCGTTTCGACGAGAACGACGCGTATGAGAATCCTCGTCGAGGGCGCGCTCCAACTTCGCGCGGAGGACGGCGATCAATTCGTCCAGCTAACGGGCGCCGAGCTCACGCTGAATCGTCGCGCAGCAGTCGGGTCGCGCGCGACGCTTATAGTCCAAGGTCGGGACGGAACGACGCGCGCGCTCACATTCGTCAAGCGCGATATGCGGGTAATTGTTATCGAATATGCTGAAGGCGTCGGCGAAAAATAGCAAGCGTCTCGCTTAATCGGCGTTATTCCTCAAAACCAAGTTCGCGCGCCGTTTGCAGATCGCGTTTCGCGGCGCGCGCGTCGCCCAGCGCGCGGCGCGCGGCGGCGCGATAGAAGTACGCGTCGGGATAGTCGGGATCGAGTTCCAACGCGGCGTTAAAATCGGCAATAGCGCGTTGCGGCTCGCCGAGTTCGACAAGCGCTTCGCCGCGCGCGACATAGCAATGCACGAATTCAGGCTCGAGCTCGAGCGCTTTGGAGTAATCTTGAATCGCTTCGGCGTAACGTTTTTCGTTCGCGAGCAGAACGGCGCGATCATAATAAGCGTAAACGAAATCGGGCGCGATTTTTATACACGCGTTGAAATCGCTAAGCGCGTCGTCGACTTCGTCTAGCATATCGCGCGCGATCGCACGACCGTAAAGCGCGCCGCTCGCGCGTTTATCGCGCGCAAGCGCTTGATTGTAATCGTCGATTGCGCGGCGATAATCGCCTAGCAATCGAGTCGCGTGCCCGCGGAGCTCGAGCGCGGGCGCGTAGTCGTTACGAATAGCGAGCGCGCGATTGGCCTCGTCGAGCGCGCGACGATATTCCTCAAATTCGAGCCACGTCTTTCCCAGTCCGACGCGCGCGCGGACAGAGTTCGGATCGAGTTTCAGGGCGCGCTGATATTTATCGAACGCGTCGTCAAAATCCCCGTCGTTCGCGGCTTCGTCGCCGGTTGCGCAAAACGCCTCGGCGAGTTCGCGTTTGCTTTTAACGGAATCGAGTTTCGCGTCTTCGCGCGAGAGGTCGGCGTGGTTCGTGCGTTTGGTCATATTGGCTCTGTAACTTTCGGCGCTCTTGTGCTATAATCGAGTTAGACGTCGAGATTCTTAACGTCGAGCGCAAATTTTTCGATAAACTCTCGACGCGGATCGACGCGTTCGCCCATAAGAATCCTGAAACGTTCGTCCGCTTCTTCCACGTCGTCCATCGTGATTTGCACGAGCGTGCGGTTGTTCGGATCGAGCGTCGTTTCGCGCAACTCTTCGGGGTCCATTTCGCCGAGTCCCTTAAACCGGGTGATCTGCCATCCCTTCTCGCCCGCTTCGCGAATCGTAACGAGCATCTGACGCAAATCTTCCACGCCGACTTCTGAATCTCCGCGCATAACCGTGTAGCGCGAGCCTTCCATGCCGGTTCGCTGAATTGGGAAGAGCGCGTCGATCTCGAAACCGTACGTATTGCGCAACTCGTCGAGCAAGCGGTTCATCGAGCGCACTTCGTGCAGTTCGACAACGCGCAATTTTGCGCTCGCGTCCGCGTTCTCGTCGAGATTGTTCGAAGAAGACTGATTCAGAGCCGCTGAAATCGACGTCGTGAGGTCGTCGATTGTAAGACCCGTCTCTTGTTCCACTTGACTGAGATATTCGTTAAGTTCGCCGCGCTCGAAGAACCAGTTTTCCGTCTTGCGCCACGTTACGTGGAACATCGGCAACTTCTTCGTATCGGGATCCTGACGCGACGCGAGTTCGCGAAGGTTGAACCCGGATCGTTCGAGCGTTTGAATCGAGTCCTCGAGCGCGCTGAGCAGGCGACACAGTCCGGTCATTTCGGCGTCTTTAATAATACGCCCGTCCCGAGGATCGAATTGCGCGTTCTGAATACCGATCTCGAGGAGTTCCTTCTTCATTTCCTCTTCCGTCTGCACATAGCGCGCTTTATCGCTCTTCGAGCCCTTACGCCGCACGCGGAAGAGAGGAGGTTGTGCCGCGTAGACGAAACCGCCTTTAACCATATCGTACATCTGACGATAGAAGAGCGTAAGGAGTAGCGTGCGGATATGCGAGCCGTCGACGTCGGCGTCCGTCATGATAACGATTTTGCCGTAACGACGTTTCGAGAGATCCATTTCCTTACCGAACCCGGCGCCGAACGCGACTATTATACTGCGAACTTCCTCGTTCGAGAGCACGCGCGTGTCCGTCTCCTTGTACGCGTTGATAATCTTACCGCGCAACGGAAGAATCGCCTGAAACTCGCGAATACGACCGCCTTCAGCGGATCCGCCCGCAGAGTTGCCTTCCACGAGGTACAGTTCGCACTTATCGACCTCGCGACTCGTACAGTCGCGCAACTTCCCGGGCATGCCTCCGCGATTCATCGCGCTCTTTCGCGCGTGCACCATTTCCCGCGCTTTCTTCGCGCTCTCGCGCGCTTCGGCGGCTACGATCGACTTCTGAACGATCGTCTTGGCGGTCGCAGGGTTCTCTTCCAGG
>ONJR01000189.1 GCA_900318195.1 uncultured Planctomycetota bacterium | reverse complement strand
GATGGCTGAATAGCTCAGTCGGTTAGAGCGACGGCTTCATAAGCCGTAGGTCACAGGTTCAAGTCCAGTTTCAGCCACTCGGGAATTAAGAGCAGGGGTAGTCGTTTGTCTATCTCTGCTTTTTTTCGTCTTTATTCAGTTCTTACCTTTGTTCGAGCCAGTAGGTCTCAGACGTTCTCTTGACGATATGAGGTTGGGGCTCTTGTTGAATAGCCCCTCCCTGCTTTTGCTTTTGTTAGGAGGTTGTGCGCAAATGTCCCGAGAGAGTGAAGGACGCAGTTGAATGCTTTGCTCACGTACAATGGCGTTAAGCCTGTTACGTACGCGAACTGGTCGCAATCTTTTTAACCGCGTTTAAGCCGAAAAATTTAATCCTCCATGCAATTGCCATGTCCTCAGTTTGAAGTTGAACAGATAAGGGAATGGTTCAAAAAACACAAGGGGAACGTATTGGATTTGTATAAAGAAGAAATCTTCATAGCGTGCGTTGGATTTCCAGTCTTAATTATTCTTTACGCCGTGTGCGAAGTTGTTAAATTCTGCTGGTTTGGCGGTAAAGAAGAGAAAGAACAAAGAGAACGCAAAGAGAGAGAGCGTGGAGCACAAGAGCTTCTTGATAAAATCAGAACAGAAGCGCGTGAGCGTGAAGAAGTCGAGATTCACAGACTCATATTAGAAAAGCTGAGAGACGAACACAGCAAACGTTAACGGCTCCACCTAGACAGGCGAAGGTCCAGGCGAAGCCATAAAGTTCGCTGCGTCGATAACCGTTCAGATTGGCATAACGGTCGTGGGGGCGGCGAAAGTCCTCGGCACGCGCGCGACGGGTTCTATCGTTCTAACGACTACCATTGTTTTGGCGTCGAGATAGGGCAAAAAGCTTGCTTCGATTGAGGGGCGTTTTGGTTAATTTTCAATCAATTTCATTCGGAACCCAACGTCAAATTCTCGTTCGTCGTCTCCTAATCTACCGCGATACGCGGCTCGGCAGTTTGTCGCCCGACTACTCCACGAGCCACCGCGCACTACGTGTTCCTTGTCGTCTGAATTCGGAGTTTCTCCATATTCCGCGTAGAACGATTCGCACCATTCCCAGACGTTGCCATGCATATCGAAGAGCCCCCATGCGTTGGAAGGATAAACGCCGGCTGGCGTTGTTTTTTGAAGCCACGGACCTTCCTTTTTGGCGCCTCCGTACGCGTACAGTCCATTGCAATTAGCCTTATCGCCGTTGAGACTCTCGCCAAAAGAGAACGGCGTTCTCGTTCCCGCGCGGCACGCGTATTCCCACTCCTCTTCCGTTGGCAACGCAAACAGGTATTTCTCTTGCGCGCACTGTTTATTCGCCTTTGCAATAAATGCAACGCAATCGTTCCAACTAACGCGCTCGACCGGTAAGTCGTCCCCCTTGTTGGCGCTCGGATTTTCACCCATAACGGCTTTCCACAGCTTTTGCGTCGTTTCCGTTTCCGCCAGCCAGAACCCCTGCTGAATTGTTACGGCGTGTTGCGTTTCATTGTCGTATCGAATCGTCTCGTCCTCTGGACTGCCCATTTTGAAGGAACCGGCAGGAATCCAGCGGAACGCGATTGTAACGCCGCAGAGCTCTACTTCTTTAATATCGCCTGGTCGCGCGTAGCTCGCAATTCCCGACGCTTGGCTTGCGCTCGCGTTCCGCTCTTGCGCGTACGTTGCGTCGTACATTAGCGCTATCAGTCCGAAGAACACAAGTAGCGGCGCGACGAGCGCGCGTCTCGCCGACAACTTTTCTAACTCGTTTGGCTTTTTCATACGAAATAATCCTTGATTGAGGGTTTCTGAATTTTTTAGTCGACGAACTCTTTGACCGTGTTCGCGACGAATTCTCCTAACGCGACCGGCACGGCGTTGCCGACCATTTGTTCAACTTCTGTTTTCGTGCCCAGCCATTTGAAATCGCGCGGAAAAGTCTGTATCCATCCGCGTTCTTGCGCTGTGAGGACGTGGAGCTCGCGGGACGGCGGACACGGATCGAGCGGATGACCGGTATAGCCTTTCGGCACGGGGCGATTAACGCCGCGCATGGTTGGCGCCGGCTCGTCGATCGAGTATATTCCGCGTCGACTGTAGTTGCGCGGATGACGATAGTAGAAATTGAAGCCCAGCGACTCGCCGAAGTAGTCGCGCAGAGTCATTGGTTTGTCGGCGAGGCGCGTCTGAAATGTCGCGAGCGCAAACCCGTCTTTGCGCTCGCGAGCGCCGAAGCATATGAAACGCCTTCGCTTCTGAGGCGCGCCGCATCGACTCGCGTCTAAGACAATTTCTGTTAATCCGTACCCCGCGTCGCGGAATATTTTACTCGCGTTTGCGTACGCGCGACTCTTTTTCGCCTGGTCGACGTTTTCCATAACGAAGAATTGCGGCTTGATAGCGGCGACGATCTGAGCGTAGCATTCAGTCATATTGGCGCGTTCCGCTTCAATTCGCTTGCCCGCGTTAGAAAAATCTTGACAGGGCGGTCCGCCGATTATAACGTCTGGTAGATATGGCGCGATTTCGGCGATCGCGCGCTTTGTATTCGAGAGATCCAGCTTAATCGCCGGATGAGAAAAGTTAGCACGATAGCATTCGAGCGCCGCGTCCCACCATTCGAACGCCGCAACGACGTCAAATCCTGCTCGTTGAAATCCAAGACTCAAGCCTCCGCACCCAGCGAATAAATCGACTACCCTCACGTTATCCTCCTATCGGCGCGCTCTGCGACCGCTCATCCCTTCCGGGCTATATTCTATCGCCTCTCGCGTCCTACGTCAACCGTTCCGTTTACCGTGACGTTGCGCACGTTCTCCTTTCCCGATTCACAATGTAGAATCTCCGCGTCAGGGTGGTAATTGACAACGTTCGAAATTGTCGAGTCAACGAGCGAACCAGCGACGAGAATTGCGTGCCGAGACTGAGAATGCACGTTCGAGATCGTGACGCCGTAAGTGTCGCCGAGAGGCGTCACGCCGCCCCAAGCCGGGTTTGCGTCGCCAATACGTATTGTCGCGCGATCAACGATCTCCTCGGGCGAAGTATCCATGACTCCGTCAATCATAACTCGGTAAATCTTAATTCCCGATGCGTTCAATAAGCGCACTATCTGATGACCTCCCGCCGCATACCCGACGACGTTGCGGATCGTGATATTATAGACGTCGTAATTCTCGTCCGCTGAGAAATCCGAGACTTCCGTCGAGTCGAGCGCGCCGCCCTCGCGCGCGCCAGGTCCAATTGCCGTAACGGCGACTAAATCGTCGCCTGTATGCCCGTAGATTCCGTCGACGACAATGTTCCTACAGCCCTTGCGTAGATCGAGCCCATCGACGTTGAGCGCTTTGATCTCTTGTCCGTCGATTACGCGTGTTTCCTCCGAATCAAAGGTTAGATTGCGCACAAGCCCGTTTTCACACCGTTCCAGCGATACGCTCCACGCGTGCGCGTTTTTAATCTGAATGTTTTCAATGCGGAAATTATGAACGTTCGCCAAAAGTATCCCAATATTTCGCCAGTCGCCAGTCTGTGATTCTCCTTCTTTTCCAGCGTCCGTTCCATACGCGCGTACGCCGAGCGTCTTGCCGGAATCGCCCGTTGCGCGAGGTCGATCGGCGCCGACGAGCGTTACGACGCCGATTCCTACAATAGAGACGTTTTCAACAGGGGATACGACTTTGACGCCGATTCCGCAGTTCGCGCTACGAACGAAGTTGTCACGACACGAGTCTGAGAGCTTGATTTGGCAATTGTCGAGAATGAGCGTCGTATTCGACGGGAGTAGGATAGCGGAGTCGAGTAACCAGTATTGTCGATCAGATTCCGCGTCCGGGGCGCGCGAGGCGATTCGTATGACTCCGTTCCAGTATTTTGCGGCGTCGAGCGCGGCGGCGATGCGTTCGGAATCGGAGCCGGAATAATCGTTCGGATTATTGGACGGGCGTTGCGCCGCTACCGATTGCGCGTAGGTTACCGTCAGAAGTAAGAAGAAGATAACGACAGTGTTTCGCGACATGAAATTCCTTTCGGACAAAGCTCTCTCCTTTATTTTAGCTCGCATGAGCGACGTTATATACGATTATACCGTGCGCGCGCAACGTTGCAAGTTGCGCGCCGTTGCGCTTCGCTTTATTACGCGCCTGCGTTTTTCCGCTTGCTCTTGCGGGCGCAAAAGATTATATTTAGCCAGCGTCGCGTCAGGTAGGCGCGGTCGTTGCGGATGAATGCGTAATTTAGGACGTTCGATATGAAGAAGTGTATGCGGAATTTTGGCGACTACGTCGTTTACCTCATTGTGCGGATTGCGATCTGTGTTGTTCAGTCGTTTTCGCTTGCTGCGTGTCATAGCGCGGCAGAGGTTATGGCGTTCTTCTTTAACGACGTTCTTCGCGTGCGTGGTAAGTTGGTCGATGAGAATTTATCGCACGCTTTTCCCGAGACGACGCGTCGCGAGCGTCGCCGTATGTCGCGCGAGATGTGGACGCACCTGTTTCTTATGGTCGCGGAGGTCGCGCACGCACCGCGCCAGCTCCACGGTCTCAACTGGTACCGTCGCGCTACGATTGAAAATGGCGCCGCGCTATTTAAGGCGCTTCAGAGCGATCGCCCAATCATTCTGATAACAGCGCATTTCGGTAATTTCGAAATAGGCGGCTTTTTACTCGGCGTTTTGGGCTATCCTTCCTTTTCCGTCGCGCGTAAGCTGGATAATCCGTATTTGGACAAGTTCATTGGCGAATTCCGCGGTCAGTCTGGTCAGATTATCATCGATAAGAACACAGGCTACGAAGAGATTCTTGACGTGTTGCGCAATAACGGCGTGATGGCGTTTTTAGCGGATCAGTCAGCTGGCAAAAAGGGCGCGTGGGTGAAATTTTTTAATCGTCCGGCGTCGGCGTACAAAGCAATGGCGCTTCTTAGTCTTCAATACGACGCGCCTATTTTCGTCTGCTACTCGACGCGTCGTAACGACGAGCCGTTAAATTTCACAATGCGAATGGTTGCCTCGCTCGATCCCCGCGCGTTGCCGCCTGGTGTTGAAACAGTTCAGGAGATTACGCAGTGGCATGTTGCTATCTTGGAGGAGCAGATTCGCCAAGTTCCGTCGCAGTATTGGTGGCTACATAATCGATGGAAGACCTACGGTCGCAAGTTTCCTCCCGACTGGTCGCCTATCGGCGCGCGATGAATTTTGTTGTTTTTCCAAAAAAATCCTCTTGCGAATAATCGGAGCTCGATTATAATGAAAACTGCGTTGGTTGTCCATCGCGACGCCCTGATAGCTCAGTTGGTAGAGCAAGCGGCTGTTAACCGCTGGGTCCAAGGTTCGAGTCCTTGTTGGGGCGCTACG
>ONJR01000236.1 GCA_900318195.1 uncultured Planctomycetota bacterium | reverse complement strand
TCAAAAAAGCCTCGTTGAGTCATACTCATCGTTCGATTCCTTATATATCCAGGAGTCTACGGCAACGACCTCGACCGTCGAAAGTCTTGCCGAATACTATGACGTCATTATAACCTTTTTTTCCTCACTAGCTAGAGGGGTTTTTAGAGATCCCCCCTTAATCAATTTGTCATTAGGGCTTACTTTGTTGGGAAAATAAAAGCGACATAGAGAACGTCTATTTCCAGTAAGCGCTGAGAATAAGATCGCGCGCGATCATTCTAGTATTAGCTCGACATTTTCCTCCCCGTCAGGCGCCAATTCGAAGGTCTCTTGCGGCGTCTCGATAGGCGCTTCTTTTGGCGCAATAAATGGCGGCTGTTCCGGCGGCGTTTTCGTACCGGAATCTTTGGAACCGTCGCGGAACGGCTCGTCCTGCGGTAGCGGAACGCTCGGTTGCGTCAGTATTTCGACGAGTCGTCGCTTCGATTTGCATAGGGTTACAACGCGCGCAAGGATCTCTTCCGGTTTGCCGTTGGAAAGCGCTATTTTGTATTGGGTTACTCCAGTCGGCGAGTGCGGCAATAGTTTAACGCGTTGCGGTTCTCCGGAGAAGGGAGTGGGTGTGAAGAAGACGCCGTCTTCGGAATCGAGCCTTTCAGGATTCAAAAAGGAATAGAGGTGAATGACGCCTAGATTGACGTCGGTAACGAGCCGTCCGCTAGCGTCGGTACCTTGGATCACGCCGTTTTTTAGGACTTTGCGCCGAACCGAGTTGCCGGTCGGCACAACCTGCGCGGGATCCTTTTCTAGTGCGAACTGGCGCCCTGCGCGGAGTAACATAACAGGGCTGTCAGGCGCAGTTTTTTCGAAGTCGCCCGCTTGCGTAAAAAACTCCTGACCAGTAGCTAGGTCGACGACTTTGAAGTAAAACGGCGGATCGATCGCGAGGGACCAGTCGGAACCTTGCGCGTCGATGAGTCTGAAAGGCGCGACGTCAAATCGCGTTGGGTCGGCGCCGCGCCAGTCGCGTTCTCGTCTTCCGACGACGTTGCGATTCATTTCGGCGTCGATCCATAGCGGCCATAGTCGCACGATTTCGGCGTCGATTCTTTCGAGTAACGCGCGTTGCGAGGGCATGAGCGGTAGCGAGTCGAGATCGCATTCGGCGATTTCAAGACTCTGATTGAGCAAGGACTCTAGCGCCGGGTCGATTCCAACGTTTGGCGCGGTTTGCTGCGCGGGCGTTGCGCCGTTCCATGTTCGAATCTGATCGTCAAGTCCGTTGAGATCAACGGACTCCGGCAACGGCGCGACTTCTCCGATGGCAGAGGTGAAATTACGAAAGAGCGGCTGTTTCGAGAGCTCTTTCATTTCCTCTTCGCCAATAAAACCCTCGTCAAGTTGGAGTACGAGCGGTTCCTCTTCTTCCGACGTCTTGCTCGCTTGCTCGTCGTTCGCCTGCGCGTCCTCCGCTTGCGGCTTGCTCTTTTGTACGACGTCGTCTGGCAACGTTTCTGATTCTTCTTCGGTCTGTTGTGTCGTCTCGTCCTCGGCAATAGCGGACAGAATTAGCGGTTCTTCAGACTTAGGCGCGTCTTGCGCATATACAAGCGAACCGGAGAGCGCGGCGATTATGAGCGCGAGCGTGTAGCGTATCGGCATATAAAAACCTTTCTGACGCGTGTAGAGACGCCGCGTCGCGTCTGGCGGCGACCGCCATCTTAGGGAAGAGGAATAGGAAAGTAACGATTATAACGACTAGACGTCGGCTTGCGCGCGCACGAGTCCGAGCGCGACGAGTTTCGCGAGCGCCTCGTCTCGTTCACGACATCGCGCGAGCGCCTGCCAGCTGGGATCGCCGCACGCCATGAAGTCCTCGACGGTCGCCGGCAGTTTACCGGCGGCGGCGAGCCGTCGGATCGTCTCCTGCTCCAAGCGCGAGAGCATTTGCGCGCCTAGTTCATAGTCGACGAACGCCTCGTACGCGTTCGGAAAGAGCGGACGCACGATCTCCTCGCCGATTATCCTCGCATACTGACGTATTTCAAGTTGCGCGTGCTCTTCCATTCTCAGACTGAGAAAATGAAACAGATTGCGCAGATCGCATTTCCAGTACGCCTCCGTATAAGTCGAGAGCGGCAGGTCTTTGCGCGCAAGTTCGCGCGCGACGCCACGTTCGACCCGATCATTATACAAGGCGCGCGCACGTTCATGAAAGTCGCGTTCGTCGGCGCTGAGTTTCGCGCCCTCTTCTGAGGAGAAGACTCCGTCGCTACCCTGCCGATTCGACGTCGCCTGACGACGCCATTCGTTCGGCTCGAGCGTTTGCGCAGAGTCGATCGCGACGGAATATCGGGTCGAGTATTCGTTAATGGACGCCGTGCGATGCCGCACCCACTGCCGCCACGCGTCCATAGGAACGCGCACGAGCAGTTTCAGCTCCGCCATTTCAAATGGCGTCGCATGACGATGACGCATGAGGTAGCGCAGTAGCGTGCGGTCGTCGGAGACCGACTTCGTCCCGGCGCCGTAGCTCACGCGCGCCGCCTGGACGATCGCGTCGTCCGAGCCCATGACGTCCACGAGACAGACGAACCCGTCGTTGAGTACCGGAAACTTTTTCCACCGCAGGCGCTCCGCCGCTTCGTGATTACTCGACATGATATTCTCCTATTGCTCTCGACTGCTCGACGAGACCTGACTCGCCGAATCCAGATCAAGGATAATCTGAATTGATCAGTTTGTCAAGTCATAGTACGCGCTCGGCGAGCGTTGGCGTCGTGAAAAAGATAAAACAACGTGAATCTTCTTGGC
>ONJR01000168.1 GCA_900318195.1 uncultured Planctomycetota bacterium | reverse complement strand
GCGTTTCCGGTAAACAATGAGGAATGGGTCAAAATGTCAGGCTCATTTACCGCGTCCGCGAGCAAGTCGGACTCAGCGATTCGATTAACCTTCGCGCCGAACGAGGGCGCAGCGCTCGACGTGGATCAAGTCTCCGTCTTTCCACGCTCGTGGCGTGAAAAGAACGACGGGTTCCGTCCCGACTTGCTTCAGGCAATCGCCGATCTGCGCCCCGAGATTATTCGCTGGCCAGGCGGGTGCTACGCGTCTGCATATAGCTGGAAGTCTGGAATTGGTCCTCAAGACGATCGAGTCGCCTACCCTCTTGAACTCTGGAACGACGTCGACGTCAATTCGTTTGGTATTGACGAGTTCATAACTATGTGCCGACGCGTCGGCGCGAAACCGCTCATGGTTGTCGATATCGGCACGAAGCAGTGGACAGACGCCGTTGGCGATCCCGCGCTCAAGGACGTCGACTGGCTACAGGAAGTTTGCGATTGGGTGGAATACTGTAACGGCTCGGTCGAAACCAAGTGGGGAGCCGAACGCGCTAAGAATGGACACGCCGAGCCTTACGGCGTTAAATACTGGGAAATCGACAACGAAGTGCGAGCGACCGACACGCCGTCCGAAAAGTACGTCGCGATTCTCAACGAGCTCATTCCGCGCATGAAGAAAATCGACCCTTCGATTCAAATAATCGCTTGCGGATCGTGGACTGGAAATAAGATGAAATGGGACTCTGAAATTGTACAAGGCGCCGCACAGAACTACGATTTCCTTTCGCTCCATCGCTACGACGACCCGAACAGATTCGCTGTCGCGCCCTACGAGAATGAAAAATTCTACGCCGACCATCGCGAAATGATCGCTAATTCGAAAAACCCCAATCTTAAACTCTTCAGTTCGGAATGGAACGCGCAATCGACAGACTGGCGCACCGGACTACACGCGGGCGGCTACCTCAACTGTTGCGAACGCGTCTCGGACGTGCTCGTTATCGCCGCGCCCGCGCTCTTCCTACGCCACAAAACGGCGACGGCATGGGACAACGCGTTTGTAAACTTCGACAACGTTACATGGTACCCGGCGCCGAACTACGTCGTTATGCAACTGTGGCGTGACTCCTATGCGCCGAAACTCGTCGAGCTCACCTCCAAATCGAGCGAGTTACAGGGCGAAGCGCCTATTATCAACGCAGTCGCAACCACGTCGGAAGACGGTAAGACGATCTATCTCAAAGTCGTCAACAACGTTCCCGACGACGTCGAGTTTAACGTCGCGTGCGACGCGCTCGACGCCAACGCCAAAGTGAAAGCGACAGTCGTTTCGCCTGAACTCGCTGAAAATCAAACCGCGCAAGACAAGCTCTCAAAACGCAATGATCTTGACGCCCCCAATCGAATTCAAGCGAAACCGTTGCCCGTCAAGTTTGACGGTGGTAAACTGACCTTCACCGCGCCTTCCTACTCCGCGTTCGTCGTTAAAATTGAAAAGTAACCTTTGCTAAAACGAACGTTTCATAGAAGCAACACTAGCAAACGCCGAACGATCGCATACGACTCGTTTGGCGTTCGCTATTTAGAAGAGAGCTCAAATACGACAAAATGACGTTTTGCGTCGAATCTCGGGAAAAAACTTGTTTTCTCGATTCGCGCCTATATAATGAGAATGTCGCGTTGCAAAACGCAATTCACCGCTTGTCAACCCTATGGTCGTACAAGCGCAATCCGAACCCCCTATACAAGGAACCTCGCTTTGAAAAGATTCAACGCTCTACTCGCCGCCGTTCTAGCGCTCGCCTTATGCGCTAACGCTGACGCACAGAATCCCAACGCCGGTCAGCGCGGAAATGGTCCGCGTGGACAACAAGGTCAACGCCAACGCGGTCAGCGTCCGCAAGGTCAACGTCCTCAGGGTCAAATGGGTCAGCGCCCCAATCTTAAACCGACGCTTTTCGCCAACCTTGGCGACAGAGCTTATACGCCTGACGGCATGGCGATCCACTCGCAAACTGGTCAACTATATCTCAATGTGCCGAACTTCGGTCGTATGAACGAAACTCCCGATAAGAAGAAGCCCGATTCCGCTCAGGGAGGTTATCTATTTGCTGTCAATAAGGACGGCTCCTTCGAGAACGTCTTGGAATTCCCGATTCTCGAAAGAACCGGTCAAACTGGTCCGATGGGAATCAGCTGCGGACCTGACGGACACCTCTACGTTTGCGACAACCAGTATTTCTATAATAAGGATTACTGCTCGCGCATTCTTCGCGTCGTCTGCCAAGACGGCAAACCAACCGGCGAGGTTCAGGTTGTCGTCGACGGAATTAAACTCGCAAATGGTATGGCGTGGTACGGCGACAAGATGTTCTACACCGATTCTTGCTTCGATATAGACTCTGACGAAGCAACCGGCGTCATTGGTTCTGGCGGCGTTTTTATGTTCACGCTTGACGAACTCTCGAAAGCCGGGTTCGACGGCGCGCCGGCTATTAAGATCAAGGCGGGTCCGGATGAAGCGCACTGCGTCGCGTACGTCAAAGTACAAAAACTTGGTCGCGGCGACAACACGGGCGCAGACGGAATTTGCGTCGATAAAGACGGAAACGTCTGGTTCGGCAACTTCGGCAACGGATTCATGTACTGCCTCCGTCCCAATGAAAAAGGCGAATATAAGCAAGAGAACGTCGAAACTGTTTTTGACGCGCTCAACCAGACGCCGGTTCAACGCGGTCCTTACGCAGGAGCGAAACTCGAATGTTGCGATGGAATCTACTACGACGCTAATCTTGACCGCGTCTTCATTAACGACTCCAACGGCAACGCAATCTGGCTCTTCAAGCCGTGCGCCAAAGGCGAAACGATTCGTCCAACCATTCTCTGGAAGAACGACGATACCGACGGTATGGACGGCTCGCTCGACCAGCCTTGCGAAGCGGTCGTATACGGCGGCAAACTCGTTATCGTGAACTTCGACTGGCCCTTCCCGGGTCTGGCTAATTCGAAACTCGATCCTCCTGGAACGCTTTCTGGAATCGACTACGCTGAAATCGAAAAATACGTCAAACGTATGGAACAGTTCCAAAGCCGCTTTAACGGCGGCGAGGGTCGTCGCGGCTCCCAGAACCGTTAATCCTAATCGATTCGTACGATAACACATAACGCGCGTCGCACGCGGATCCTTCGTTGTTCGCGATGCGACGCGCAAGTCTTTTAAATACAAGGGTCGATAGCTTGAAACACTTCCATTTTAACACCTTGCCGCTAGTCGTAGGCGCCGCGTTCGCAGTTATTTCATACATTTTTCCGTTCACGTCGGTCAACGCTGACGAATCCGATCAGTCGCAGTCGTCGACGTACCAGGTTCCCGACGTCTCGAACTACCTCCCAACGCAATCGACTCAAAATCAAGTTGCCAACACGCCGCTCGCTGAAATACGCGAGCAATTTGCAAATCCGGGCGTCGATTACGCTACGGGTCCGCTCTGGGTATGGAACGATCTGCTTACAGAAGAGCAAATTCGGTCAACTTTATCCGATCTCAACGCGCAAAACGTTAATCAGGCGTTCGTTCATCCACGCCCGGGACTTGCAACTCCCTATCTGTCGGAAGATTGGGAAAAGCTATGGTCCGTCGCGCTCGACGAAGCTAAGAATCGCGGTATGAAGATTTGGATCTATGACGAAAACTCCTACCCGTCGGGCTTCGCAGGAGGATACGTGCCCGAGGCTATGCCTGAATCGCGCGGAATCGGTCTCGACGTCGTTATAACAGACTCGCTCGTCGACGCCAACGGCGCATGGAACGCCGGAGATTCCGCAGTCTACGTTCTCGAATTGCAACCCGACGGAACGGCTCGTAATCGCACTAAAGAAATCTTCGAGGCGCGAGACGCCAAGGCAAAAATACCGGAAAAGACCTCGCAAGACGCAAAATGGATCGTTGCGCGAACGCAAATGGCGGGTAAATCGCAGTGGTTTGGCGGTCGCTCATATGTCAATCTTATTCAAAAGGGCGTCGTTAATAAATTCATTGAAATTACTCACGAATGGTATCGTCAACGCTTTGGCGAAGAATTCGGCAAACTAATACCAGGCGTTTTCACCGACGAGCCGCAAGTTGCGTCCGCAGGGACGCTGTCATGGACAAACGACTTTCCCGAAGAATTCCAAGCGCGTTGCGGATACGATCTCATTCCGCGTCTAGGTTCGCTCGTGGCGCCGCTCGGCGACTGGAAACGCGTTCGTTACGACTACTATAACGTAGTTATGCAACTCTTTGCGGAACGCTGGCACAGACCGATCGCGGAATATTGCGAAACCTTTGGACTGCAATATTGCGGTCACGACTGGGAACATGAATGGCCCAACGCGCACCATGTTCCTGACAATATGGCAACAGCGTTCTGGCGTCAGCGTCCGTCGATCGACCTGCTTATGAACACGTTTTCAAAATCAGTTCACGGGCAGTTCGGTAACGCGCGCTCTGTTCGTGAACTCAGTTCGATCGCGCATCAGGCAGGTCGCAGTCGCACGCTTTCAGAGAATTACGGCGCAGGAGGTTACGATATACGGTTCGCAGATCTAAAACGCTTAGGAGACTGGTCCTACGCGTTAGGAGTGAACACCTCGGACGAGCATCTTTCCTACATCTCGATTCGCGGCGCGCGCAAGCACGATCATCCGCAAACGTTCTCCTATCATTCTCCATGGTTCGAGCAGTATTCTAAGCTCGAAGACTACTGGACGCGACTCTCCTATATTTTATCGCGCGGCGAATTAACTCACAGTCGCGCGCTCATTCTCGAGCCGACTTCGACCGTATGGATGTACCAGCAGAATTCCGGCGCTGAAAGCGGTAAGAAAGACGGTATCGCCAATGCGTTCACCGCATTGCTCAATCGCCTCGAAAGCGAACAAATCGATTATGATCTAGGTTCAGAAGACGTCATAGCTCGAATCGGAAGCGTCGACGGTCCCAATTTCAAAGTAGGACAGGCGTCTTATCGCGTCGTCGCGCTACCGCCGGAACTTGAGAACCTTAGTGTGGAAACGACGCGTTTACTCGCAAAATTCGCTGAAAACGGCGGGAAGATCGTCTCGTTAGGCGATCGCTTCACGTACGTAGGAGGACGCGGAAAAGCGCAACTGCAAAGTAATGCAGAGAACGATTACGACGCCTACGCGACGATTCAAAAAGTCATTGATCGTCAGGAGTTTGACGCGTTCGTTCAGAATTCCCGCGTTGCGCAACCGCTCGTCGTCCTACCGCAAGCAAACGCCGACAATCTATTCCATATGACGCGCGAAACGCCAGAAGCGCTCATTCTCTTCCTATGCAATATTGACCTTGAAAACTCCGCGTCTGGGCGTATCATTCTCAATAACGAGTGGGATCGCGCGTCTATTGAGGAATTCGTGCCCGCAACCGGAGATATTCGTACTTACGACAAGAAAGATTTTACCCTCGCTCCTTGTGAATCGATCGTCCTAGTCGTCTCGAAGACTGCGGCGCCACCCGCGACGAAACTCGCGCAGAAAGCGCGCGTAATTAACATTGCCGAACTCGTAGATCAGGGTGCGCTCAAATCGATCCTTCCCGTCGACGACAACGTGCTCGTCATGGACTACGTTACCGTCAAGCTAGGGGACGAAACGCGCGAAAATGAATATTTCTATCGCGCTAACGGATGGTTCTGGAACAAGAAAGGCTATCCGAAATCCCCGTGGGACAACGGCGTTCAGTATAAAGACGAGTTGATTACGAAGCGTTTTGACGACGAGTCGGGCTTCGAACTCACTTACCGTTTTATGAAGTCTGAGGACGAACTTGCCGATCTGAAATTCGTCGTCGAAAGTCCAGATATGTTCAAGGTATACTGCAACGGTAAAGAGCTCGCAAGGATTCCAAACGCATGGAAGTTTGACCGCGCGTTCGGCGTCTTTGATCTCAACGGCGCAACGCAACCTGGCGCGAACGAGATTAAACTCGTTGCGGAAAAAGCGACCGTCTTCGTTGAGATCATGCCAGCATGGATTGTTGGAAAATTCTCGCTCGAACCGACTGAACACGGTTTCACGATAGCGTCCGACAAGGGACTCTCTCTCGCTCAGCGCGACGGCGACGCAACGCGAACGCTACGCGCGTCCTCCGAACTCGAACGCGTCTCTTGGCTGAGCGCCGGCGTAAATTTCTGCGAACGCGACGATCGTGCGCCTGCAATTGAATTCACATTTAAACAGAACGCGACCATCGGCGCGATCGACGTGTGGAACTACTGCGAAGCGAATCTCGCTAAACGCGGAGTAAAAGAATGCGTTCTCTCCGTTGTAGATCATACGGGGCGCTGCGTAGAATCAGAACCAGTTGCAACCCTGCAGTTGCGACAAGGCGATTCCCGCGCGGAACGCATTACGTTGCCCAAGCCGATTAACGTCGCAATAAACCAACGCGTCAAACTAACGGTCGTCTCGAACTGGAACGGGATAACCTACCCGTTGCCGAACGACTTCGTCGGCACAACGCAGCCGTCAAACGACAACGCGTTCGTCGGTCTGGCGGAAATTCGATTCCTCTCGCACGACGGTCTGCAAGCGCTCGAAACGAAAGAGGCAACTGCGTCAAGCGAACTCGTCTTCCGTTCGCACGAGCGACGCGCGAAATTTACAATCGACGGTTCAGGACTCTATACCGACGACTTCGGCTGGGCGGCGCAGGGCTATCCATTCTACGCCAATGCGGTCGACTATACGTTCGACGCCTCGTCGCTCCTTAAAGCGTGTGAGAGTCCCCTTCGCCTATCGATCGATCCCTGGAACGGCGCGGTTGCCGCAATACTAGTCAACGGCAAGCAGGTTGGCGCTATTGGTTGGAAGGGCGAAACCGTCGAGATTACGGACGCGCTACAGGAACTCGTCGCCGCTAATCACGATTCCTGCGAACTCGTCGTTCGCGTTTATGGTACTCCTAAGAACCTTTTCGGACCGCACCATGCTGGCAAACTCCGAGGATCAGCGTGGCCCGGTAGCTTCCATACCGCGCCGTCGCAACCGCCTCGGGGAGAAGCTTACGACGTTATTAATTACGGTCTATTTCGCGATTAACAACGCACGCCAATTTACCATTAGCGCGACGCATTCCTCGCGTCGCGCGATCTAGTTTTGCGTAGAACAAGGAGTTGTTAGAATGAAAAAGATATTCGGCGCATTCGTTCTCGCGTTCGCGCTTACTGCGTCCAGCGCGTTCGGCGCCAATATAACTTTCACAGGCAAAACGGATAAAAATCCGCTTGAGTATCAACCTGGCGAGACAATGACCTTTACAGTCGAATGCTTCTGCGACGACGCGCCAGCGGAAAACGTCAAATTGCGCTGGGTTCGTTCGGGAGACGACGGCGAACGAGAATCGCAAGAGGTTGTCTATAATAAGGAACCGCTGATTATTAAGACGTCCCTCAAAACGCCAGGGTTTGTGCGTATTCAAGTTATGCAGATCGACGCAAAAGGCGACGTTATCGGTGGTGAACACGCGGAAAGCGGACAGTTCAACGGCGGCGCGGGAGTACTGCTCAACGAAATACAGGGAGCGCCCGAGCCCGACGATTTTGACGCTTTCTGGGCTCGTCAAAAAGCGATTCTCGCACAGGTTCCGATTAAATACACGCTAACGCCTGTCGACAACAATGTTGACGGAGTCGTATCATACGACGTTAAGGTCGACTGTTCTGGGATCGCGCCCGTCTCCGGCTACCTTTCCATGCCGAAAGACGCGGTCGCAAAATCACTGCCGGGGCGCGTTCAGTATCAGGGGTATTCCGTTGCGCCTATCGGTCTTAACGCGGCGGCTGGTCGCGACAAGATCTACTTTGAAATCAACTGTCACGGTATTCTAAACGGTCAATCGCAGGAATACTATCAGACGTTGCAACGCACATTTTTAAAAGGCTACGGCTTCTCCGCTGAACAGAATAAGAACCCGGAGTCATGTTACTGGTGCGGTATGATCATGCGCGCATTACGCGCCGTTGAATTCGTTAAGAGTCTACCGGAATGGGACGGCGTCAATCTGACAACGAGCGGCGGCAGTCAGGGCGGAATGCAATGTCTCACCGTTGCCGGACTTGACGGCGACGTAACCGCCGTCGAAACAGTTGTGCCGTGGTTCTGCGACGTTTCCGGCGCCGAACTCAGCGGACGCGTCGATAGTTGGTTCATGCCGAGCTGGGTCGACGGACTGGGCTATTTCGATACGACGAATCACGCAAAGCGTATTAAGGGCAAGGTCAGTATTTACGTCGGGTTAGGCGATTACGTGTGTCCTCCCTCCGGTGAAATGGTACTCTTTAACGCCATTAAAACAGAAAAGCGAATTCGCTTCCGCCAGGGAAAGACGCATGGTTACGAAATGCCGAACGCGGAAGAATTTGTCCTGGAATCGCCCCGTCAAGATTAGCGGCGGCGTTACAACTCTTTGTCCGCTCAACTTGACGCGCAAATTGAATTCTTGTATAATCGTTTTTACCATGATCGAGTTCGTAACGCGTGTTACGACTCGATCGTCTCCCCATTATTGCAGAGGAACTTTACCCATGAAGAAAACTTTTTTACTAGTAGCGTTCGTCGTAGCTTTAAGCGCTACGCTTGCCTTCGGTCAAGAGGACGCGCGCTTTAAGGTCGGTTCAAACGACGTCTTTAAGGGACCCGTTGGACTTCAGTTGTACAGCCTTCGCGACACGTTTGCGAAGGACGTCGATAAGGGCTTTCAAATCGCCGAAGACTTTGGTTTCGGCTACGTAGAATACGCAGGTACGTACGGACTTTCGCTGGAGGAGTACGTCGCTAAGTGCAAGAAGCATCATCTAACGCTGATCGGCGGGCACTGGGACTACAACCTCTTCAAGGAGAATCCTGAGCAAGTCGTTAAAGAAGCGAAGATTCTAGGCGTTAAATACGCGGGCGTCGCTTGGATCCCTCATAACGGGGATTTCGACGAACAAGACGTAGAAGAAGCGGCAAAAGTCTTTAATAAGGCTGGTAAAATCCTTGCCGATAATGGTCTCGGCTTCTATTATCACAATCACGGCTATGAATTCCTACCGGCAGGCAACGGCAAGACGATGTTCGATCTGCTTGTAGAAAAAACGGATCCGAAATATGTCTCTTTCCAAATGGACGTGCTATGGACAGTCTTTCCGGGTCAGGACGCTGCGGCGTTACTGCGCAAGTATCCTGGACGTTGGTTACTCTTCCATCTCAAGGATCTAAAGAAGGGAGTCGAAGGTAATAATTCCGGCGGTACGAGCACAGAGAACGACGTTGTGCTTGGCACAGGGCAAGTACCTTATGCTGAAGTTCTTAAAGCGGCGCAAGAGGTCGGCGTAAAGTATTACTTCATTGAAGACGAATCCCCTCGCGTTATCGAACAGGTTCCACAGAGTATAAAGTTCCTTGAATCGGTTAAATGGTAACCGTTTCTCATTCGAGGAGTTCACTAGTTTGTTCCTTTGACGTCGGGAGTCGCGTTCATTCGTCGCTCCTGACGTCTTTTTTGGTAGCGCCGAAAGAAAACCATTATGTCGCCCTCTTCTTTATTCTCAGACCGTCCCTCACGCGATTACGTCGTCGTGTTAGCTAACGGGGAGTTTCCTCGTTCGCAACGCGCGCTGGAATATCTCAATGCAGCGTCGAAACTTGTATGCTGCGATGGAGCCGCAGTAAACGCGATCGAATATGGTAAAACGCCCGATTATATTGTCGGCGATCTCGACTCGTTGCCGAAGGCGCTATGCGCGCGGTTCGCCGATCGAGTTGTGCGCGTCGCGGAGCAGGAGACGAACGATCTAACGAAAGCCGTGCGTTTCTGTTGGAGTAGAAACTGGCGCAATCTCGTTATTTTGGGCGCGACTGGCAAACGTGAGGATCACGCGCTCGGTAATCTCGCGAGATTCGTCGAGTTTGCGCGAGAGTGTCCTGAAATTAAACTTGTTACAGACGCTGGAATCTTTCTTGTCGCGACGCAGCCGGGGCGATTTCGAGTTCGGACTGGTCAGCAGATCTCTATTTTTTCTATTTCGCCTAATCAGCGCGTTACCTCCCAAGGATTGAAGTATCCGCTTGACGATCTTACGCTTTCAAGTTGGTACGTTGCCACCCTTAACGAGGCGATTGAGGAAGAATTCGAGTTACAATTTGACGAGTCGATCTCTCCTCTCCTGCTCTTTTTCGCCGACTAAGGCGGCTACTGGCTCTTGGAAGCCTGTATTTCAAGCGAAACTGTAATCTATGTATTCCGTTACAGAAAGAAGCAAATTAATAAAGGAGAACCTAGCTTACGCCAGGCTCTCCCTTTTTCTGTTGTTTTAGATTCGATTAGAGTGTTTCAAATTCGTCGATAAAGAGTTCGGCGAGCGCTTTGTCGATAATCGCGTTCGATGCGTCCGCCTGACGTTCGTAGGCGCCGAGATCGACTTTGCCGCCGACGATACGCGCGCTGCCCGATAGATCGAAAGCTGATATAACGCTGGCGGTCGAACCTTTGTCGAGCGCCTGCGAGCTTGCGGCGAGCGTGAAGTCGCTGGTCGAAACGTCGGTAAAGAGCGGGAGGGCACTCTGGAAGAGGAGATTATTTTTACCGCTTGTCCAGGCGGTATACGTCGACAGCGTATTGATCGCCTTAATCGAGCGACCAGTAGATTTCTTATACACGTCCGTCTTGCCAGTATTG
>ONJR01000026.1 GCA_900318195.1 uncultured Planctomycetota bacterium | reverse complement strand
GACAGAAAATGATTCAACTATTGAGCGATTACGAAAAGGACGTCTATCGCGAGGGCGATCATAACGGCTTCAAGCGCGGACAAGCGAATCTCTACGCGTTACAACGCGCGTTAAAAGATCGCCTTGTGCCGGACAAGACCGACGAGTACATTCGCGCGACAACAGACGCCGAGTACTGCCGCGAGCTAGCGAAATACTATTTCCCCAACGGCGTCCCAGGCGTCGATGGAGAAGACTACGACGTTCTACCGTAGGTCAAATAGCTCCCACTTCGTTTAGGTAATCGTTTACACGTCTGCACAACCAAGCCGCAACCCAACAAGAACACGCATTCCCTTTCCGCGCCGCAGGCGCTCCATTTGGAGCCCCGCCACTTTGTGGCGGGGGAAACGTCGCGCAACTATTCCGCGTCGCGTCAAGGTAATCAATGACACGTTTCGCACAACCAAGCCGCAACGCAACAAGAAGCCGCATTCCTTTTCCGCACCGTAGGCGTCTTCGATCGGGCTGTCCTGTTACGCTATTTCCAATCGTAACGCGTCGTTTTATCTTGCGCGCTGGCTCGCCTTAGTTCGCTTACCTAATGTAATTCTTACTTGAGGTAAATCGCTGGTCGGCGAAAAATCGGATAATCCGCTCCATATTTTCCGAAATGGAACGTGGGAGTTTGACTCACGCCAAATTGCTCTTTTGCGGATTTCGACGTGCGTCTCTTCACGAATTCGCTAAATTCGCCAAGCGTAACCGTTCCGTCGCAATCAAGGTCGTCATCTGATCTCGGTGCAAAGGGATCTAGCCTGATTGACGTCCTTGCCTCCTCGAACGCCTCAAGCGTCGCAACGGTAAAAAGCCCGTGTTTCCGATTCTCCTTATCGACAAAACACACCGAATCTCGTTCGCTGGCGCCCAATACCGCGACTTCTGGATAGTCTGTGAATAAGTCGCCCGCGCAATACGTCGCGTCAGTTACAACCCACTTAAACTTACCTGGCGCGTCCGATAAAGCGCTTATGATCGTCTTGAATTCAATTAGTGAACTAACCTCAACCTTCTCATCTCCTCCTCGTTGGGCGTCCTGCGGTACGAGCCAAGCTGTTTCACTCGCTAACGATTTATCTTTCTCTTCATCTTCACGTCCGCTATATCCATGTCCGCTGAAATAGACAAATGCGGTCGATTCTTCGTTAAGCTCGGCAATGAGGTTAGCAAGCGCTTGCTCGATATTCTCTTTCGTCGGCGCTCGCTCGCCGGCTTCGTCGCTGGTAAGCAACGTAATATTATCCTTTGGCGTCCCGAGCTTTTCGAGCGCTTTCGCTATCCCAACGGCGTCGTTACAACACGAATCAAGGTTTACCACTGCGTCGAAGTCGTATCGGTCAATTCCAATCACCAGCGCGCGCCAATTCCTGGGAGAATTCGCGCTCGTCTCGACCGCCTCGGAATCAGAGTTCGCCTCTTCTCCGCTCGCCTCGTCATTACTAGACTCTTCCTTCGTCGCGTCGACGTCCTCGACTTCAGACGCCTCGTCGTCCTTCTCTGTCTCTTCATGAGCTTGCGGGGGCGCGAGTAAGTCAAACTCCTTCACACCGTCAAATAATCTGAATTCCTCGATTCGACGAACCTGAAAATAATCGTTCGTTCCGAGCCAAAAATCAGGATGCTGTTCAGCACGGTTAAACCGACGGCTAAGTTCCGGAACCCTTCGGTGCAGATAATCGATCATTTCACGAACGGTTACGCAACGATTGCCGTCCGCGTCCCCCGCCGCCATACAGTCGAGTAGCGCGACGGTAAAAATTCCATGCTGAAGGTTAGGCGCTTCGTATGCTCGCTCAGCTGAACGACTACCAAGTATAGCGAGAAGATTCGAGCTGTCAGCGCGCGAAGCATGACGATCAATAGGTTCCGGCACAACTAGCTCGTCATGGGACGACGGTAAACCCGTACGCGCAATATCGGCGCAAAACAGCTTGAACTTTGCGGAAGACGCGCCAAGTTGATCGATCATGTCGTCGACCGATAGGCTCGTTTCGGCGATGCGATCCAATCGAAAATCGCTCGGCGCGAGGTAAACGCCATTGACGTCAAACGCTTGTCCGCTAAAAAACACGAACGCGATCGAATTGGAATCGAGGGATTCGAGAAACTCTTGATAGCGCAACTTAATTGCGGTCGAAGACGCGGCTTCGTAAAAGTCGGTATTCGAACCTTTGAGAACAGTAATATTCTCGCGCGCAACGCCAAGCTCTCGAAAACGTTCGGCAAGAGCGTCGACGTCCGACTCAGCATAGCACAGGTCGGCGATCGACGAGGTATAGTCGTTCACGCCGACGAGAAAAACGCGCCAACTGGTGGTATCAACCCTCATTCCCGCGCGCGCGGCGCTCGGCAGAATCGCGAGCGCGGCGCAAAGGAGCGAGGCAAGCGCGACGTGAGATAAAAATCGTTTCATTGGAGTCATTTGCAACTTCCTTTCGTAACGTCTATGATTTCAACGCAACAATCATATCAAATCGGGGGACGCGTTTTGAACTCGTTAAGACGAAGTAATAAAACTAGTGTGAAATTACTGTGTTAAAGTTTCCTACGCCGAGCGAGTTCGGCGTAGGAATTCGATTAAACTCAGCGTTCGATCATAATCAATCGAAAGCCGAGCATATTGCTCTTGTGATCAGGACCGTTCGTTTTGCGTTTCGCGGAACGGCATACGGACGCGGCGTCGAACCATGAACCTCCGCGATTAACGCGTTTATCGCCGAGCGACGTCTCGCACCATTCCCAGACGTTCCCGTGCATATCGTAGAGTCCCCAGGGATTCGCCGGATAACTGCGAACCTTGGTCGTCATACGATCGTTGCGTCCGCGCGCGGTCGGACCGTGCCCGACTTCGCCGTTGCAGTTCGCGTTCTCGCCGTAGAGCGTCGCGCCGAACGAGAACGCCGTCGTCGTGCCGGCGCGGCACGCGTATTCCCATTCCTCTTCTGTGGGAAGCGCAAATCGGCAATCGTCGACGTACTTACCGTTGTTCAGCTTCGCAATGAACGCTTTGCAGTCCTTCCAGGAGACGTTCTCGACCGGCAGTTCGCCGCCGCCGCTACGGAAATCCTGGAGAAAGCTACTCGGATTCGAGCCCATAACGGCGAGCCAAAGCTCTTGAGTCGTCTCCGTTTCCGCCATCCAGAAATTACGTTTAATCGTTACGTCGCGCTGTTCCTCATTGCCGTCCCGATTAACCTCGCCGCGCGGACTGCCCATAACGAACGAACCGGCGGGTATTTTGCGAAAGACGACCGGAACCTTCGCGATCATAACGCGCCGCCAGCTACGACTCGCCAACACGGCGCGACCCTGATCTTCCAACTTCTTAAATCGCGCGTCTTTAGGAAATTCCTTCTTTGCGGCGCGCGTCTTTTTAATTAAATCCTCAAACGCCTCGTCCAATTCGCTCTTTTCAAGTTCGTTATACGCGACCAGCGACGCTCGATAAAGCTCTTCGCGGAACGCGGTTGTCGCGCTGTTATAGAGCGTCTTGTACTTCGCGATCTCGGGCGCTAGTTTCGCCGCCTCGCGACTAGCCCGCCGCGCTTCCTCGAATCGCCCGCTCGCGAACGCCTCTTCTGCGGTTCCGAATAGCTCGGCGGCCGCGCGACGGTCAGATTCATAGCGATCAAGCCGCTTGCGAAACGTTGCGTAACGCTCCTCGTTCGGTAGCGCGCGCAACGCGGATTCGAGATATTCGCGCGCGACCGCGATCTCTTTATTGTCAAACGCGTTGACCGCCGCGCGATAATCCTTTTCCGCGACGATATTCACTGGAATCCTGTCACGAAGAGTCGCGCACTGACCGCGCAGACGCCTTATGTCGCCTAGCGACCCGCCGTAGCTCGGCGCTTCCGGATCGACGGTCAGCGCGTCGAGCATTGTTATCGCCGAGTCCAACGCGTCGAGCGCGCTCTCGTAGCGCCCGGCGGCGTACTCCGATTGCGCGTCTCGATAGCGTTCTTCGGCAGATTGGAATTGCTTTTGAGCGTCGACTTTTTTAATCGTAGCTTGAAGTTGCGAATAGAAGGACGTAATCGAGTCCTTGAGCGCGAGATATTCTTTCTCGTTGGGAAACGCGCGGAGCGCTTCCTCGATTTTCCTTTGCGAGTCTTTAATATGATCGCGCGCTCTGAAATAATCCTTTTGCTCTTCCGAACGCTTTGCGTTGTGCAAGTACGTTTCGGCGTCCTCGAAATTATTGTTCGCGTCGTAGCGACGCTTCATTTTGGCGAGCGCGTCGTTGAGCGACGCGGAATCGGCGAGTTCGGGAATATCGTCGAGCGCGGGAAGTTCGTTAAACGGCGCGTCCTGCGGCATAAGGCTTGCCGCTCGCTTCATATCGATCATGGCGACGCTATAATTTTTCTCGCGAAAGAGTTGCGCGGCGCGCGCATAAAACTCTTTGCCTAGCGTCGCATAGCCAAACTCGAAACACGCGTCGGAGCCTGACGCGCCTTTGGGCAATAGAATGAAAGGCGGGCGATACGAGACTTGTTTTGACGCGCTTAACTTCTCGGCGTGCGACGTAAAATACGTCTGCAATTCCTCAAAGGTTATCTTGCCGTCCCGATTGCCGTCGGCTCGCGGCTCGAGAGGATTGAGCGCCGCGAGCAGCGCGTCGGCGAATGGACTCGAAGTCTCGGCGTCGTACCACATACGACTCGGTTGACTGTTCGCAATAACGAGGAGTCGCTCGTTCTGCAGTTGCGCAAGCGGCGTAAGATCGAGCGCGTCCCCGGTAGAATCGACAAACGGGCGAAGATCGAGACAGACGACGACGAGTCGCGCCGGGCTGGAAAGAAGTTTGTCAATATTTCTTCTTAGCGGAAAGACGAACCGATAGAGATTGTTATTGTTAGCGCGAGGAAGTTGCAGATTCCTCGGCGCGAAATATAATTGCGCGTCGTCCTCGTTGCGCACCGCGAAACCTCGACCGGAAAGATAGACGAACGCGATCGAGTCGGCGCTCAAACTCTTGGCAAAGTCCTTCTGAAGCCCGAAATTGATACTATCGTGCTTCGCGCACTCGTCATAAACGTGCGTATTGGCGCCGAGAAGCGTAATATTCTCCGGCTTATCCTTAGAGGACGAGTAAACGACGTTTTTAAAGAAGTCGTCGAGTTTTTTCACGTCTTTCTCAGGATAAGCCAACGTTCCGATATGCTCGTTCGATTCCTTTTCGTCATATTCCTCGACGCCGACCAGGAACCTTCGCCAATGATCGAAGTACTTTTTGCCGACGCGCGTCGCGGCTTCGTCGGCGTCCTTGGACGTAAAGACGGTCATTCCGCGCTCAGGGCTCGGCAAACTCCGCTCCAAGACGTCGGCTTCCTCCGGCGCCACCGACGCCTGACTCGTAGGAACGCTCGCGCGCTCGTACTGTCCGCGCGACGCGCTAGGCAGGTTGCAAGCGACAATCGACGTTAAAATTGCAATTCCCAGCCGTCGACAAGCCGTCGAACCCCAGTTATCTTTACTTATCATGTCTTCTCACAATCTGCCCTATCGCGACGCGACGGACTAAAGGTTAATCTTGACCGAGCCTTAGCTCGACGTATTTCTTCAGGATTGAAAAGTTTTTATCCTCGGGCGACAGCTTAACCGCTTTGTCAATGAGCTCCTTGGCGGTTTTGTAATCTGCAGGTCCTGACCCGGGATAGCACGCGTCGTACGCCCGATGATATAGTTTTTCCGCTTCCGCTTTATTTTTACCGTTCTCGACGCGTTCCTTAATCTGCTCGACGCTCTCGCCTTGCGCCGTGAATTTATCCGCCGCCTTGCACGCGTCTTCCGCCGCCGTAAATTTATTCGTCGCGTCCGCTAACTTCTGTTGAATCTCGCCTGATTGGCTCAGCGAGCGCGCGGCGCCAACTTCGGCGGTCGCCAACCCGACGAGCGCGTCCGCCTTCAGCCGCTGGTAACGAAAGAGCGCGTCTCGTTTAGAATCGTCCGGCACGATCGCGCTCGCGTCCAGGGCGTACGCGGGCTGAACGTCTGCGATCGCGCGCTCGATTTCAGCGAAGGAGGAGTCATAGTTCCCTTCTTCCAAGAGCTTATTCGCCGCTTGAAACTTTTCCTCGGCGCTCTGCCAATTCTTTACGCTTACCCCTAAGACGGGAATATCGAGGAAAATCTTGTAATTGCCAATTTCATTTTCGTCGCCTGCATGAAATTTCACTTCGGGGTTCTGCGGCGCTTTCGAGCTAACGTCTCGTTTCAAGTATTCGCTGAGTTCGTTAAAGGTTAGATCGCCGTCCCCGTTCTGATCCGCGTCGGGCGCCTTGCCGCAGACTGCGTTAATGAAAGACAAGGTAAAGTACCCGTGTTTCAAATCAGGATTTTCCCAAGATTTCTGACCGTTTCGGCAGCTAAACATATGAACTACGCCTTGCGGCAACTGCGTTGCGTCGACGACGTCGCGAGCCTCCATATCGCGGGACGCAAGACCGGAAACGCTATTAGCGGTCTCGCCGTCTAAATCGTCGTCGGTAAATTTGTACGGATTACGACACGCGTCCACGCACACCCACTTAAAGCGCGCCTTCGATTCTGAAAGCTCGTCCATAATCTCTTGAATGGGAACATATGTGCTCGGCGCGCCCTTGCGAATATTCTTCGGCGCGTAGTTCCATTGCTTCGTATTGCCGTCGACGAACCCGTGACCGCTGAAGAAGACAAACGCGCCGGAATTCTCGCCAAGCGAATTACAAAATTCGGTAAACGACGACTTAATATTATGACTGCTCGATTCCTTGTACGGCAATCCCTCGAGCTCCGACGACAGTAAGAGCGTAATGTTCTTCTCAGGGACGCCGTGTTCGAGAAAGAGCTTTCGCATCTCGCGCGCGTCTTCCAGCGTGCATTCGAGACTTGGAACTCCGCTAGGATAATCGTTTGTCGCAACGATAAAGACGTGCCAATTAGCCGCCGACATACCGCCGTCGTCGTGAGACTGACCGTACGCGCCGACGCACACAAACGCTACGCTAAGGAGCGCCAACAGAACGCGCGAAAATGTCGCGTCACGGGTGAATTCTCTGTCCAACATCTAAATCTTAATCCTTTCAATGGGTCGCGCGCGCGAATCGAACTCGACTAGCGCGCGATCAACGTGAAATTATAACCTACGAACGATCTTTCGTCCAGACCGTTATTCAAGCCCTTCTTTATAAAGAATAATGCGAAACCCCAAGTAGCTCGACCGGTACGTCGGCGCCCATTCGCCGCGCGACGCGCTACGACTACGTTCGTAACCGTGAAACCAAGAGCCGCCGCGACACGAGCGCGTTACGTCGCCGTCGGAATCCGGGACGCCGACGGGATCAACCTGCGCCTGGGGATCGTACGGCGCGTACGCGTCCGCGCACCATTCCCAAACGTTGCCGTGCATATCGTAAAGACCGAACGCGTTCGGGGGATAGCTGCGAACCGGGGTCGTGCGATTGCGCGCCTGCAGATCCGCGCTTGTAAATCGGCAGTTCGCTAGTTGAGGATCGAACTCGTCCCCGAAGGAATACGCGCTACGACCGCCCGCGCGGCACGCGCGTTCCCACTGCGCTTCGGTCGGCAAAGCGAATAGGAAGCGCGGAACTTTGAACTTACTCTCGTTCAGACTTCGCACAAACTCTTGACAGGCGCCCCACGTTACCGTCTCGACCGGCAGGTCGTCCCCGGTAAAACCGCTGGGATTCGTACCCATCACGGCGCGCCAGAGCGCCTGCGTCGTCGGAGTCTCCGCCATCCAGAACCCATGCTTCAAGCGCGTCAAGCGCTCAGACTCGTCCGCGCGACGTCCTGCTTCCGTATCCACGCTGCCCATAATGAACTCGCCCTTGGGAATCCAACGCATACGCAATTCGACCCCGCAAATGGAAAGTTTGGCAAGCTCGCCCGGCTCCGCGCGGCGGCGGCGCGCGGTCGACGCCCCGCTTGCCGCGACTCGCTTACCCTCGCCTGCGCTCGATTCGGTCGGCGTTGTCATAAGCGAACTGCTCGTACGCGAATCTTCCTCAAGCTCGCGCTCGACGACAGAAGATTGCGAACTAGGTTGACTCTCCGCAACCTCGCGCTCTATCCCGCGCGCCGACGGCGCAACTTCGGAGGCTGGGGAACGCTGCGGCGATTCAGGGGCGAGAGAAAACGCTTGACTCGTAGGAGGTTCCGCAACCTGACTTGTTGCGAAACGATTTGCGAACTCACTCAACTTTTCACGCTCGACGTCAACGCTCTTATTCGCTTCTGATTCATTAGATTCCTTGCGACGCTTCAACTTATTCCACCGTGTCTTAAACATCGAAAAGAGTTTGAGAAGACAACAGCACGCCAGCGTAAAGACGCCCAATTTTACGAGCAAGCCAGCTAGAGACTCGTTGTCAAGGGACAACGTCGATCGGAGCTTACCACAGATCTTGGAGAGAATGTTGTCGTTATTTCCGTTGCTACCACTGTTGTTGTCGTCATCGTTGTTGTCATTATTACTGTCGTTATTACCGTTATTGCTATTGTCGTTATTATCACCATTATTGTTACCATTCCCTCCAAAACCTTTATCGGTATCACCAGACAGAGTCGAAGGTTCAATCGAAGGTTCAATCGGAGGTACAATCGGAGGTTCGGACGGAAGTTTAGGCGCAAACGTCGGCGCGCCGCCTATCGCCAATCGAAACCCTAGTCCTTTACGCGCGCCATTCGCCCAGCGCCTCGTCGCGGAACGCGCAAGAGCGGGCTCGCACCAATAGAATCCGCCGCGAACGGCGTGTCCCATGTCGCCGACAGGAGATGCGTGTCCTTCGTTCAAACACCATTCGGCGACGTTGCCGTGCATATCGTAGAGTCCCAACGGATTAGCGATTCCTTCGCCAACCTTCGACGCTTTGAGTCTCGCCATGAACTCAGACCCTCTTTCATTTTCGGGGTTGGTAATATTTCTAGCGTTCAGTCGCCCGTATCCTTCACTTATATTATCTCCCCACCAAAACAGAGTAGTCGTTCCAGCGCGATACGCATATTCCCACTGGGTCTCCGTAGGAAGACCAAACTCCATGTTTCGATTAGACTGCTTTACAACCTGGTTTAACTTAAAAACAAATTGTTGGCAATCTTCCCATGAGATTCCACCTTTGGGGTAGGAGCCCCCCTTGCTCATAGGATCCGTGTTTTCTCCCATAATAGCCTTCCATAGCGCCTCCGTCGTCTCAGTCTCAGCCATCCAAAATCCGCGCGTAATTTCAACCGGCTCTTTGCCGCCGCGCATATAGTTGCCGCTCGGAATCCAGCGGAATGTCGTTATCGCGCCGCCAAGGTTCACGACGCGCTGTACGCCTGCGGCAAGCGCTGAATCGTCGTCCGGCGTCGTCATAACCAGACGAAAACCTACGTCGCCTGCGCGGTCTGCGCGGTAGGTTGTTCTGTTGAAAGCGCGCGCGAACGCTCGCTGGCAATCAGGATTATTACCATACGCTCCGCCGCGAAATACGACGCGGTCAGAAACCTCGGTAGACGATCCGCCAGGATACGCGTCGATTACGTCTTGACAGAATTCCCAGACGTTCCCCGCCATATCCTTTAATCCCCATGGGTTCGACTTAAAACTACCGACTGGCGCGACAAACTCGTAACCGTCTTCAAATGGAAAGAAGGACGTCATATACTCTTCTTCCTTAATCTTCGGAACGAGATTCTCCTTCCCGTCGACTTGCTCCGGATCGTCCCCCCACCAGAACGCGGTCGGCGTTCCAGCGCGGCACGCGTACTCCCATTCCTCTTCGGACGGCAGGCGCAAGGTAAACGAGTCGTCGCCGAATTCGTTGCGTAGCTGCTCGGCGAACTCCGCGTTGAGTTTTTCAATAAAGCTCTGCGCGTCCTCCCAACTCACATTGTCGACCGGCAGATCTTCGCCCGTCTGCGAACTGGGGTTATTCGACATAATCGCCGCCCATAAGCGTTGCGTCGTCTCGGTTTCCGCGAGCCAGAAATCCTTCGCAATTGTAACGTCCCGCTGACCTTCCTCCGGAAAGCGACCTGGTTCCTTCGCAGGACTACCCATCTTATAGTCGCCCGAAGAGATCTTGCGAAACTTCACCTCGACGCCACGAAAGGTAAGCGTCCGCTCATACTGGCGCCGCTCCTCTTCTTCGCGTTTTCGGCGTTCCTCTTCCTGGCGCTCCTTTTCTCGCTCTTCTTCTTCGCGTTTCAACTGCTCTTGGCGTTCAAGTTCGGCGTCTTTCAACCTTTGAATCTCTGCCTTGATTAAATCGACAAGGGCTCGCGCCTGCCTCGGCGCGCCAGGGTCGCCCTGCGCCTCCTCCGCGATTTTTAACGCCGCTTGGAGCGATTCCTGACTCGACTTGTCGCTTTCCTCGTACGCTGTTAGCGCTTGGCGATACTTCGACGATTCCAGGTCCGACGTTTCGCTCGGGCGATCCCATTGCGCGACGGCAATCGTAGCGAAAGCGAAAAGGAAGGCGCACGCGCACAACGTCGACGCGATACAAAATGGGGAATTGGATATGCGGATTAATCGGTTCTTCATTTTTCTGGTATGTAATTGTGAGTCACAAGCTCGTATAAAAACAATGAGGATTTCGTAACTTGCCTTTCGGTTATTTATTAACAGTTAGCGAGCGCAAGCGCTCCGGGCAAGTTTCCCTCTAACAATCTCTTCTCTCGCCGTCGTCGGCGCCGAATTAATCGAGCGTAGAACGTTCTAGCTCAATCGGCGCGTCAAGCAAAACGGCAGTCTCCTCGTTCTGTAACGATAATAATTGACGAACGCGACGATCGAGTTCTCCGCGTAATCAAAGACGACGCGGAAAACTCAAACCGCTAAAATTACACGCTAATCGCCAAACGCGAACTTATTTACCCGCGTCGACCAAAACCATTCGGAACCCGAGCTCCATTTTGCGCGCGTGCGGCTTACCGCAGTAGCGCGACGCGGAACGCGCATGACGACAATGGAAACGCCACGAACCGCCCCGGCACACTCGGTACACACCGCTCTCAGGTCCGCGAGGATCGACCATCTCGTCCCCGAAATAAGGCGCGTACCAATCGGCGCACCATTCCCAGACGTTACCGTGCATATCGTACAGTCCCCAAGGGTTCGCAGGATATTCGCCTGGACGCGTTGTCGAACGAAGGCGCGGTCCCTTGGCAAAACTATTGCCGTACGGATGGTTACTGTCGCTATTCGCATCAAACCCGGTGTGACTCGACCCGAACGAGAACGGGGTCGTCGTACCGGCGCGGCACGCGTACTCCCATTGCGCTTCAGTCGGCAGACCGAAAGACCAACCGGTCGGCGTGAGACCCCCGGTCGCGTTGAGGCGTGAAATAAACTCTATACAGTCGTCCCATTCGACGCGTTCCACTGGCAGTTTACTGTCTCGGAAGTAACTGCGGTTGCTACCCGGTCCCATGACCTCGCGCCACACGCTTTGCAACGTCGGGGTAGTCGCCATCCAGAAGCCTCGCGAGATGGTAACGAGTCGTTGTCTCTCGTCGGGCTTGCGCGCCATTTCCGTTTCGGGACTCCCCATAATAAAGCGCCCCGGCGGGCACCATACAAAAGGAATCTCTAGATCGCGATACCATATGGTTAACGGTTCTCCCGCTCGTCGCTTCTCCTGATTCGAGGCGACGACCGTCTGGCTCAATTTCTCGAGCCATCCGCTCGGTAAAGCCTCTGACGGTAGCTCAACGCTACTCACAGGGATGGCGAACGGCGCTAAGTCGGTTCCACTATCCATAGAAAAGGCGTTGGAATCCGAAATGTCATGCGAATCCGATAACCCGTTCTGCTCGGTCGAACCGCTGTCAAGCCCAAAGACGTCTGAATGCGAACTAAAAGCGTTTGGCGTGAAGTCGTCCGGAAATGGGGTAGCGTCTCCGGAAGAATTATGAGAAAAGGACGGGTCGTCGCTCTCATCCTCACCCCGAACCAGAGAGCCTTCATTGCGAAGATTGCGTTCCAACGCTTCCTTCTCTTCGTCGTCAGTCCCCTCTGTCTCGTCGACAACGACAATCACGTCTTCCGATTCGTCGTTCGTCTCATCGCCGTTGTTAGCAACGATCTCGTCAGGCTTTTCGCCGTCTAGCTTTTCCTCAGTAGCGGGCGCAACTGCGTCTCGCTCTGCCGCCCCTTTTTCCAACGCTGGAGACGTCGACAAGTCGTCCGCATTGACGCCCACGCGAACTGCGCGACCGCGACGGAGGAGAAGATAAGCGAAATAGGGAATAAGAAGAGCTAAAGGAATTAGCATGAAAAGAGGAAGGTTAACGGTGGAAGATTTGTCTGATCCCCCTGGCGGAGTTTGCCCGGTATCGCCGCCAGGCGGAGTTTGCTCTCCGGAAGGCTCGTCAGGATTATCCGCTGTCGGATCCGGCGTTTCCCCGGTATCGTTGCCAGGCGGAATTTGCTCTCCGGAAGGCTCGTCAGGATTATCCGTTGTCGGATCCGGCGTTTCCCCGGCATCGCCGCCAGGCGGAGTTGGCTCTATCGGTTTATTAAAACTAAGAATCGCCTCCTTCCAAAAGTCTTCCTTATCTTTAACTTCAGATACGGAGAAAGTAGGCTTCTGTCGAATCTCAAGCTCGGCGTCTTGTGATGATAAAAAGCGCAACTTATTCGTCTCCTGCGCGTTCTCACCAACAAACTTGACGAGATAATCGCGGATTTCACGTAACGAAACGGCGCCGTCTTGATCGCCGTCTAACATATCGTCGCACGCGCCGGTAAGAATGTCAAGAAGCGCGTACGAGAAGAGACCATGACCATAAATCTGGTTTTCTTCTGCAAACTGTCCCAGGGAGCAACTTTGCATAAGGAGACAGCCTTTAGGCGGCTCAGGGGAAAGCATTGCGTCTATTGACGCGTCGCCAATGCTCTTGGTAAAAGCCCTGCCATTTTTATCGCTTTGATTATTAGGATCGCTACGACATGCGTCGATGCAGAGCCATTTAAAGGACGCTTTGGAGTCCGAAAGAGGCTTTAGTAGATCGTCAACAACGGAAAGAGGTTTTCCGACTTCCTCGTCTTGACCGTCTTCCTTAATTTCTTTAACTTCATTGTCTATATTGATTTGCTTGACTGAATAATCTTTCGGCGCGAAGAACGACTCGTAATACTCTTCCTTGAACTCGTTGACGTCCTTCGTTTCCGAGCCGTTCTTAAGCTTACTAAAACCGTGCCCTGCAAAATAAACGAACGCGACGGAACCTTCTGACAACTTACTTACGAATGCCTCGAATTGTTCCTTAATATTCTCGCTCGTCGCCGCGCCGCCGTTCGAGTCGCCGGAACTCGTCAGTAGAGTAATATTCTTCTTCGGCACGCCGAGTTTGTCAAACGCGTTACACAAAGCAAGCGCGTCGTTCTTAGTATATTGGAGCGACGAGTTGGGAGCGTCGTACTCATCCGCCGCGACGAGAAAGACGCGCCAGTCCCAATTTGACGCTATTAGCGGACGTTTTATCGTTTTGAGCTTTAGACCATTGCTATTCGCGAAACGTTCGGCTTCGCTACCCTGGTAAGCGCGAACGGATACTTTGGGAGAACTCTCGAACGCGTTTGACGCTATCACTTTAACGCTTTCAGGAATCAATACGTCTTCCAGATTAGGACAATTGGCAAACGCTCGCTCGCCGATAGTCGTTACGTTCTCGGGAATAACAACGCGTTTAAGCTCGGGTAGGTTCGCGTAGACATTGGCGCCTATTTCTGCGACGGAATAGTATCTCCCGGTCTGATTATCTGTCTGTCCTACCGGCACGTACAGTTTGCCATTCTCCGGAATCGCATTCGGATGTTCTCGGTTAAATTCCGTAAGAGTGCACGTAACATCACTGAAAACAAAATTGTATGTCCAAGAATTATCAGCTTCCTTCGCTTTTTCATCCGTCGCTTCTGAAGCGTCAGATTCAACCGCTTCGCTTTCCTCGGTCGTCGCTGAAGCGCCTTCCGATTCGTCGCGCGCGCCGTCCTCAACTTGCGCGCTCTCGCTCTCAGCAGACTCCTGCGCGCGCGCCAAGCAGTCGACCGACGTCGACCCCGCAAACGCGCACGTCGACGCGAATAATAAAACTAGTAAAATCTTTTTCATGTTACCGCGTTATAACAAATAAATATAAACAAATATATACGGACAATACCAACGACTATGAGACGCTCGGCGCCAATTAGCTACCCTAATATGGCGCCGACAAGAACGACGTTATCGCGCCCGCTACTCTTCCTCGGGCTCGGTGAGAAGTAGTCGAAACCCGCTGTCGAAGTGATGATAATCAACGTCTAATTTTAAAAATTCATGAGGTTCGATACCAAGATTATCAAAAGATGAAAAATTCGCAGATCGCGGCGCGTCCGGCGATGAGTCGGCGGACTCGACTTGAACCCCGTCCAACTCGTCCCAGCGGTCTTGCGTCATTTCAGCGACGTTGCCAAGCATATCCCTAAAACCCCAAGAATTAGGCGCCATGACCCCGACGGGGGAAGCATTGACGTATCCGTCGTTAAAAGTAAACGAGGAAACAAAAAACATCGGCGCCAGTCGACGCACACTGCAATCGCAGCAGTTGATTTTACCGACACCGTCTTCCCAATTGTCGCCCCACCAAAATCGAGTCGTCGTTCCGGCGCGGCACGCAATCTCCCACTGCGCCGCCGTCGGCAAGTCAAACCGCGCGCCCGAGGGAACGACCCCTAACTCGTTCAAACGCGTGAGAAATTGTTGAACCATCCGCCACGTTACGCCGGTAACTGGGTAATTCGCACCCTTGTAATAGCTTTGATGTTCCGGACCCATAACCGCGCGCCACAACGCTTGGCTCGTTTCAGTCTCCGCTAGCCAGAACCCGCGAGCAACGCGCGTCGTCGTCATACGGTCAGGCGCGCCGACGCGATAGGAGCCGGCTGGAACCCAATGGAATTTCACGGCGACTCCGCCGATCGTTACGACTTTCCAAGCGCCAGCGACCCGCTCGGAGACCGGAACGTCGTCTCCGCGTGGAAAAGAATCGCTCGCCGCCGGCGTCTCGTCGTCGTCCGCGCGCGGCGCGATATATTCGGTAAGACCGCGCGTCGAAGGCGCGTCCGTCATTAAGAGGCGAAGACCGAAGTCGAGCGGATTATCGCGCGGCGAGTCAAATGAGTATCGACTCGCGCAACGGAGGAATTCAATCGGGTTAAACCGTCCGCCGCCACGACCAACGCGACGTAGCGACGCGCCGACGACAAGGGGATCGACCGCCGCGCCGGGCTCGTAATCGCCTTCGTAAACGTCTTGGCACCATTCCCAGGCGTTCCCCAGCATATTCTTGAGACCCAGCGGGTTGCCAACGTTACTCTCGACAGGCGTCGATTCGCCGCCGTTCACGTCGAGCCACGTCGCTTTACCGCGCGCGTCCTGCTCAGAAGCGCCCCACCAGAACGCGGCGCTACTACCGGCTCGACACGCGTACTCCCACTGCGCTTCAGAAGGAATCGCAAAGAGGCATCCGGGAGGCGCGTAACTACCGACGTTCAACACGCGCAAGAACTCCTGCGCCTCGTTCCAACTCACGTAATCAACTGGAAGATCGGCGCCCTCGCGACAGCTGTGATTATAACGCATGGCAGCGAGCCACAGCGCTTGACTCGTCTCCGTCTCCGCAAGCCAGAATCCGCGCGTTAATTTTACACGATGGAGACGCTCGTGCGGACGACGACCGGGTTCCGATTCGGGACTACCCATGACGAACGCGCCGGAGGGGCACCAGCGAAACACCGTTGGAAAACCGGCGATCGTTACCGTGAGTTTCGCGCCGGCGGGACGGGTCGGATCGCTCGTCTCGGCGACCGCGCGCGGATAAAGATCCTCGGGCAAATACGCCGTCGAACCCGGAACCGTCTCGTCGGTAAGGAGCAGTCGGAACCCGAACGCGCCCCGATCAGACGTCGAGACGACCTCGCGACACGCCGAAGAAAGCGCGCTAAAATCCGTTTGAAAATCGCCGCCTCGAACGACCGTCTTGACCCCGGTAGGATCGTACGTCAACCCCGAGAGGAGCGCCGCGTCGCTAGGCGCGTCGTTCCCAAAGCGATCGAGGCATAGTTCGGCAACGTTCCCGAGCATATCGTGCAAGCCCCAAGGATTCGCGCGATAGCGACCGACAGTACCAGGCTCGGTCGCGCCGAGATCCTGCATAAAGTACGCGTCTTGAACCGGCGCGCCATTATCCATGACCGTAAGTTCTATCGGCGTCAGACCCGTCGCGTCGGGCGCGCCCCAATCGCAGCCGGCGCGGCACGCGCGGTCCCACTGGCGCGACGTCGGAAGTGAAAAGAACGCGCCCGGCGGCGCGTAGCTCGCCGCGTTAAGTCGTCGAATAAACTCTTGGCAATCGAGCCAGCTCACCGAATCGACCGGCAAGTACTCGCCCTTAACCCGACTGGGATTCGCGCCCATAATCGCTTGCCACAACTTTTGCGTCGTCTCCGTATCCGCGAGCCAGTATCCGTCAGGCTGCGTTGAATCGCCGGGACAGTAGCAGAATCGAGTCAGAATACCGGCGATCGTCAGCGTTTTCGTCAAACCTGCGCCCAACCGTACAGGCTCGCCGACCGCGCTGCGCGACGTGTTCACGCCCAACTCGTTGAGCTTCGACGCGAATATTTCGGCAAAGAGGTTGTAGTCCGCGTTATTCGGCGCAAGCTCGCGCGCGCGTGTAAGACGCAAATTCGCAAGATCAAAGAACGCCTGACGCTCGGTGGGAGTCGACGCGTCGAGACCGGAGTAGTAATTCCTCGTCGCCTCGCTAAACTCAGAAGACGACGACTCGGCGACGACGTTCAACCCGTCGACGCTACGCGACGATCCGCCGTCAACGTTGCCTTCGTCCGAAAAGACCGGACCGTACGGACGACCGGCGTTTAAGAGCTCGCCCGTTTCCCAATCGATTACGTGAGCCGCCTCGGGCGCGCCAACCTCGGAAAGGAGTAAACGGAGTCCTTTATCATCGTGGCCGGACCCCCAATGCGGAGGGCGGCTGCCAGACTTGACCGCGCCAAAGTTGGAGCGAAACGAACCGCCGCGACTTACGCCAGCGTAACCGTTCACGTCGTAATAATACGGATCGGTCGTCAAGAAATCGTCGCGCCAAGCTTCGCTAAAGCGATCGAAACAGAACTCCGAGACGTTACCCGAAATGTGCTTAAAACCCCAAGGATTCGCGCGCAACGAATCGACGGGCGCCGTCGTCTTGTAACCGTCGTTGAAAGGAAATATATCGGGCGTTCCTACGGGATCGGAGGAATAATCGCGCGCGTTCACACAACCTTCGCCGTCCTCCAAACGATCGCCCCACCAGAAAGCGGTCGTCGTGCCGGCTCGACACGCGCGTTCCCACTGCGCTTCGGTCGGCAGCGCAAAGAAACACCCTTCCGGCGCGTAGCCGGACGCGTTCAAACGTTTGACAAATTCATGACATTCGGCGAGCGTAACGCTTTCGACGGGCAGATCGTCCCCTTGGAAAGCGCTAGGATTCGAGCCCATAACCGCCTGCCACAGACGCTGCGACGTCTCCGTTTCCGCCATCCAATATCCTTGAGTAAGCGTTACGCTACGCGTCGTCGAACGCCATGGAGCCGATCCGTCAGGTCGAGACAGAACTTCCGTACCCGGCGGGCACCAGTGAAAGACGGTGGGAATACCGGCGATTTCGACCGTTTTGGCTTCGCCAGGCGCGTGAGTCGGCGCGGTCGAATTCGGCGCGTCGCCGCCGCCTTGCTTTTCGGTCAGCTTATAGTTAATGAAATCGGCGAGCAGACGGCGTTCCACCTGTTGCGGCGCTTCGGCGAGCGCTTGCTCCATTTTGACCTTGGCGATCGTCAGTTGCGACTTCGACTCGACGGGGTCTTCGGCGCGTCGCGCGAGTTCGAACCGGCGTTGCGCTTCCTGGAACGCGCCGCCGGAGGGGTCGGATCCGCCGCTGACGAAGGGTCTCGCTTTCTCGCGCAGTTCGGCATATTCTTCGCGTTCGGGCTCATTCTTAAGAGCGGCGTCCGCCATAGCGAATGCGAGCGTATAATCGCGGTTTTTGTAAGCCGCTAGCGCTTGAGCGTAAAGTACGGCGCCCGGTTCGGGATTGAGGCGCTGGAGGAGCTCGATCTTCTTCTCGATAATATCTTCGGCGTCCTTGAGTAACTTGAGCGCCTCGTTGATCTTAGCGAGCGCGGTCTCGTAATCGCCTTCATCGCGGAGCGTCTCCGATTCCGAGACGAGTTTACGACCTTCGCGCCAATCCTTGCCAGGATAGCCATGGATCGGAAGATCGGGAAAGATGGGGGACTTTTTAATCTTATTGAGATCTTCCCCGACGGCGGTAAAGGTTGGATTCTGATCGCCGTTGAAAAACCGCTTTGCGTCGTCGCTAACGCGTCGTTCGACGTAGCTCTGCAATTCGCCGAGCGTAACCGTACAGTCCTGATCGTCGTCCGCCGCGAGTTCGCCGTCGATCGCGTCGAGTAGCGCGCGCGTAAAGAGACCGTTGCGAACCTCGCCCTCGTACTTGCCGCTACCGCTACCCTCGTAAGAATACTCGCCTTCGCTACACGACTGCGTGAACCACAGACCCTGCGGAACCTCCGATAGTCGCAGATCGCCGTCGAAGAGCCCGCGTCGAGAAGAGATTACGTTGCGGCACGCGTCGACGCAAATCCACTTAAAGCGCGCAGGACTCGACGCTACTCGGTCGAGAATATCGTCGAGCGACACGCGCGTGGATTGGTCGTCTTTATTCCTAAAATCCTGAGCAGCGTAGTAGGAGCGCAATTTACCGGTCTCGTCGGTCAGTGAGAATCCGTGCCCGCTGAAAAAGACGAACGCGACCGAGTTCTCGGTGAGACTGCTAACGAATCTATTGAACGCGGCGTCGATCGATTTTTTCGACGTCGCCTTGTAGAAATCAAGGTTCGAGGACTTCAAAACCGTTATATTGCTCGGAGGAACGCCGATTTTTTCGAACTGCTCGCGGAGGTCGTCGGCGTCCTTTTCCGCGTACCTCAAATCGCCTAGATTACCGGGATAGTGGTTCGTTGCGACGAGTAAAACGCGCCATTCCGCTCTAGGCGCTTCGGGAGTCGTAGGCTCGACGTAGAACGCGCGCGCGCCGCCGTCCGCATAGACGGGCGCCTGCGTTCCCCAAACCGACACAATACCCAACACTGCTAGCGCGCCTACCGCGAAAGTAGACAGCGCCCCCACTACCGCCGCGCGCGAATCATTGCGCGCAGGGTCAAATCGACGTTCAAAACCCATGACGTAATCCTTAACGTTACCGTTGCCGTTCCGTTATCCCGAGCTCATGTCTCCGCTGGGACGAAGAGAACAAGAGCGTCCTTCATTATAACAAAACGCAAAGGGGACTACCAGTCCAAATAACCAAAACTCGCTAAATTTCCTGACCGACCGCTGTTCTTCCAACCAATCCGCGACGCCTTAATAAACGACTCTCCCCATCCGCGCCGAAGGGGCGCCATTTGGAGCCCCGCCACTTCATGGCTCGCTTTTCTACTGAAGTCGCGATTCCCCTTATTGCGCCAACACGATTTCATTAATCTCGAATAGCGCAAGAAAGAATCTCAACGCGGACAGTAACGCTACATTTCCCCCGCCGCAAAGTGGCTCGCTTTTCTACAGAAGTCGTTGATTCCCCTTATTACGCCAACATGATTTCATTGATCTCGAATAGCGCAAGAAACGT
>ONJR01000005.1 GCA_900318195.1 uncultured Planctomycetota bacterium | reverse complement strand
CGCGCGTCTCGAAGCGTAATACTGGAGGACGATAATATGACGACGATGAAGCAAACGCAGCGCGTGGTGAAGTCGACGTCGCGAGGATGTCGCGCCGTAACGCTCGTCGAGATTATGGCGGCTATCCTCGTTCTCTCGATCGGTCTCGTCGGCGTTCTTGCCGCGATTCCGTTCGGAGGTTTTCGGATGGCGCAAATGGCAGAGTCGGACAATTCCTCCGCTGTTGGGCGCAACGCGCTTCGTATTATGAAGGCGAATCAGTGGGGAAACCCGAATAATTGGTGGTTGGTTAATAACTTTGCTAGTAGTGGTAAAGAGCTGTATGGCGTTGTCAATCCTACAAACAACGGTTATCCCCTAATTGACGCCGTTAATTGGCGTCTGAATTTGGACGCGCCCTTTATTATCGATCCTTTGGGCGTTTCCTCCTATCAGCCAACACTTGCTTATTATACTCCTAATGGACTTGGCGTCCGTTGCACTTACGTTTCTCCACTTGTCGAGGGGATGGACGGTCTGCCGAAAACGGCAGGAATTGCCGCGTACGGTGGCGCCGCGAATTTTAACGCGCGACTGAGGAGTTGGTACGAGAGCTTCTTTTATCAACAAGACGACTTGATCAGCGGTTATTCTGAGACTGAGGATGATTCTCAGTTTCGTCCGCAGGTTGAAGTAGAGGACGCCCTTCTTTTCGATTGGGATTATCAGCAAGCGAACGCGTTTAGTCCAATAACGGTTCCTTCGTTTACAGGTCGCTATTCCTGGATGGCATGCGTTTATCCAGGTTCTGGAACTGGTGCGCGCTACAGCGTGGCTCTTTCGGATATCGTCTCCGCCGACTACGACGTCGTGGTCTTTAAGGATCGTATTATTGGCGACCAGAAGTTTTTTGCCGGCACGGTTCTGGGTTCCGGTTATCAGGGCGGTGAAATTAGTCTCGACTTGTCCTCGATGCGCAACGCTAATAATGAACAAGCGACTGGCGATACGTACGAAATCGAACTTTCGCGTCTTGAGGCTCAGCTCGAGCAGACACGCTACATTATGCTCATGGGGCAAAATAATGATCGCCTCCTCGACGGCGCATTTCCGACTTTTGCGCGTTGGTATAAGATTGCTAATTACAGTATTGAACGCAGTGGTAACGGCGATCTTTTGCACATGACCCTGATCGGACCAGATACGCCAAAGACCTGGGCTAATGGTAATTCGCCGATTGCGGCGATCTTTTACCCGGGCGCGGTTGGCGTCTATTCCGATACGTGTTCCTTTTAATACAAGCTCCGTTGTGAAACGGAGAGACGTCGCCAGGGAGCGCGTTTGCGTTCCAGACGGTCGTCTTCCAACGCCGACGTTTGGCTAAAGACGAACCGCCGGGCGGACGTCCTTTTAGTTGACGTCGGCGTTATGTTTTAACGGATAACAAATCGCGTTCGACCGGGTAAGTCGCGCGCGATGACGATACTTGCGAAATGTTGCGCGTATGGCGCCCGCTCGGCACGGAACGCGTCGCTTCCTTACCTTGGGCCGCTAACGCCTCGATTTGCGAGACAAGGAGTCTTGATATGAAACGTCGAAACGAATATGCTAAAAGAGGAGTCGTCCTCCTCATGATACTCGGACTTATGGCGATGTTCGCTATTTCCGTCCTATCGTACATGATCGTGACGTCGAATATGGCGGAAACCGCTCAGAATGCTCAGAAAATTGACGAAACAAGGGAAGTTCCCACTATTAACGACGTCAATTATGCGTTGAAGAATGTTCTGCTAGGCTCCGACAATGAGAGTAATCCAATCGCGCCTTTCAGTATACTTGAGAATATGTACGGCGATTGGAAGGATTATTCCATCACATGGGACGAGAATAATGGGAACGTAACTTCCACGGTGGAGAATTCGTCGACGGAGTTTCGCGCTCGAATTGCTATCTTTCCCAATCTAGGGTATGCGCTTCTTGTTCCAACAAGCGATTTTGATAACCATGATATTTTGGATACCCACGACAGCGAGATATTACGTGCGACGTTTTCTAGTCTGTTCGAGAACTCTGGAGGAGTACTGACTTTTAAAGACGCTAATTTTGATGAAGACAACGGATTTCAAGGGGCTGCGCTTGCGCCATGGAACAACGATGTGCGTAATACTTCGGCTTTTGTTCTCGAAAAAGTGATTACGAATCCTTCGCACCCCGTCTATCTACAGACACCGTTTTCCGGTTCAGGAACTGCGCCGTCTCCAACGGGCGACTTCTGGGCAGAGCATTATATCGACGCCTATGGGTCTGAAGACGCAAGCAATAAAGGTTACTACGCGGACTTTGACTTCTGGCATTTCAAAGTTGAGTTAACCGACGATCTTAAACGGTTCGTTAGCGACTACGGCTCCAATGCGTTGGTGGATTTTAATCATAGCGCTCCAGAAGTTGTCGTACGCTTGAATCGTCCAGCGTATAGCGGTACTGGCGTAGGTGGATTTTCGCCCGGCGACAAGCATGACGCTTCGATTTCTCCCCAGATGATCGCCAACAGTATTGTTTCGCCAATTCCGGGCGCGTCTGCGGAGAATTTGCGCGTTCCTTTCCTCTTCTGGGCGAACGCTGCCGCGCCAGATTTTCATTCTTTCCGCAGAACCTACAATGACGTTAATCCTAGTTTTCGATCTTATTGGGCTCATTTGACTGATCTTGGTTACAACCTCGATTTGACGAAATATTACTCTTACAATAACACGAATGGCGTTCCTGTTGTTGGGGGTTCGGGCTATTCTCCGGAAAGTGTCCGCGTCAATGCTCCTTACACAGCGGTAGATAATAGATCGTTGTTTTTGGGACGAGTTTATCTCTTTGACGATGGCGCTATTGCAAGAATCATTCCTTCGTTTCATCGTCCTTCGTTATTCCAGACCCTTGTTGCGCCCATGTATCCAGGAGGTCCGAACTATCTTAGATTGTATGCGAACGCATATTCCTCGATATATAACGACCCCGCTGTCGATCAGCTCATGGTAGGGATTCTTCGCAAGTTGACTCCACGTCCTTTGCCTTTTGACCACTGGAATTTCACGGGCGGTAATCCGCGTTTTGATTATCATAATCCGGCTGGTATTTCCATTGATTCCGTCGCTCAGGAACTCGCTGGAACCCTGACTGGACCAAACGGCGAGCCCTACGAATGGGACGTTGATAACGACGGCGACGGCGTGCGCGACGGGATTTGGGTTCCGTCTGGACTTCCCATTCGATACAATGATAACGGCGTTCCTTATGCGACTATGCTCTCTTATCTCGTTCTTGATATGGACGGGCGCGTGAATGTGAATACGGCGGGAACCTGGGATCAGTTGCCAAATAAAATGCGTAATGCGACCTACGGAACCGGCTATTCCCAGCCGTACGATTACGTGGAAGATATCGCCGATCTCTGGAATAACGCGATTACCGGCGGCGTGAACGTTGGAACGCCGTTTTCCGAAGCGGAAAACCTCAGCGCCGGTTTCGGATGGCTTGACGATTCTGGCGCAGAATACGACAACGTTCGGGTAGCGCGCGGCGAAGGGCGCGGTAGCGCAGAGTTACGCCTTTACGACACGCTTCGTGGGATCTTCAATCCGGATCTTTTCAGCGACGACGACGTTATTGCGATGACGTCGAATATTCTCTGGCGGCGCTATCAGACCTACGCGAATAAACGTCCTACAGCTCTTAATACCAGAGCGCTTACCTGGGGTGTGAACGGTCTGTCCCTCAATGGCGCCGACGTTCCACAACCTGGGTTTGTGCGGAATGGCTCCGAAGTCGACGACGCGCTGGGAACGCGATACGAGGCGTTTCGGTTTAACGATCCGATTCGTCAGCTTTCGACGGACGCCGCTTATAGTAATGGCTCGAGCGCTTCGATCGGCGAGGCGAAAGTAATCTTCCCGTGGCGTGGAAAGACTACCGTTAGTATGTCGACGCTCGCGGATATGGCGCCTGCGTTCAACTATGCGGGCTCGGCGTTGCGTACTTACGATCCTCTTGGGAATCAAGTGTACAGCTATGCGCCGCGATATTCGAATAATCCTTATTTCGCGTATCAAAACGTTAGGACTCTCTACGATTCGCCCTACGGATTGACGATGCTAGAACGTCTAATTCGCCGCTTCGATCCCGACGTTATTGCTATGGAGTCGCAATTGTACGACGATCTGCGAATGAACGCGCCGAGCAATAACGTGCGAGAAATCGTTAACGCTCGACGTAAGGCGCAATATGCTTTGACAACGATTAGTTCCGACGTGCCGAGTCCGAGTCTCGCTTTTCCTGAGAATTTCAAAGGAGAAGGGGAGAATCGGTATGGAAATTACGGCTTTGTCGATCTGATTCGCCGCAACGTGCGCGCTGAACTTCGTCGCGTTTTTGAAGTCAAAGGCATATGCAAAAAGACGGAGAATGGGGTCGACTCCAATGGCAACACGATTTATATCGAAGGAACAAACGAACTATTAGACGCCTATCCGAATAGCAAAATATTCGAACGCAAGGTAGAAGAGATCACGCAGTATCTGACGACGCTTTTGCCGAAAGAGATCCTCGTTGGCGAGAAGATCGATCTGAACGCGCTTGCGCAGAAGAATTACTGGTTGGACGTCGAATACGATAATAACGGCGACGCCGTGCCGGCGAATGATAATCCGGATAATCCTAACAGCGATACTCACAACGTTGGACTCCTCAAGAGAATGGAGTATGCGCGAGGTTTGTACCTCGTCGTTATGACTCTTCTATACGAGGACATGAACGGGAAAACGCTTTACGATCCTAATGACGAAGGCTTCGAGGATGGAGAAGACGAGTATGGTAATACCGTTGTAAGAAAGCTCTCAGACTACATCGAAGGGTCTTTTGATCTCCTTAAGATTGACGGCGATAAGAAGGATGAGAAGCGCGACCTGATGGCGCGCGAGCTTATGGCGACACGTATTGCGCAATGGTGCGTGAACGTTGTCGATTTTGCCGATCCAGACGCCACTATGACGCCGTTCTTCTTCGATCCGACGCCTTTCGACGGATGGTGGATTGAGGGGTCCAGTTGGATTGACGGACAGATGATTCGCGTATCTGACGGGCAGGTTATTGAATCAAAGCCAAACTGGGAAAATAATACATGGCAGGAAAGCGACGTTCCTGAACTAGCGCATCTCTTTACTGCCAAGCAAGGCGTTCCTGCTGAAAAGATGTACGAGTTCTTCTACGACGCGCTAGTTAATAGCGACCGTACTGACGCTGGTGCGAGCGTATATGTCGACGCGAAAGGTAACTCCCTTGTAGGATACCCTGAACGTTCTGAGTGGATAAATGATCCTAATTGGCAACCTCCGACCACGATGGTTCCACCACCGTCTTCTCGAGCGTTACGTTCAAACGAGATTATTGCTCTGTGGATGAAGAGGAAGATCGAGAAACTTGAGGATCAGACGAGCGATTTGGGATTCCGCCTCGTTTGGGGAATGGAGCGACCCGACCTTCTACTTACGGAAACGATGAGTTTCCACGATTTGGGTATTGCCGATACCGATAAAGAGTCGACAACTGTCTCTGGCGATAGTACTGGAACGGTTCAGAGCGGCGATGATACGCACTTTGATCAGGTAAGACGTCCTAAAGGTTCGACTTATCTTGAACTTTATTGTGCGGCTAATCCTAATGTGCCGCAGTCGGACGAACTTTACGTCTACGATACTAACGCGCAACAATGGAAACTGCGTTTATCAAAGGTTACGCCAGTCTATACTGATTCCATGAATCGGAGACTTAAAGCTCCTGTATGGCGAGTTGCTGTTAGCGATAGTACCGACGTGCGCGGATTGAACGCGTATCGTGATACGAGCGGTATTTCAAATGCTACTGAGAAAACTGATGCGGAAAACTCAAATACGCAGTTGCGCAATGGAAATGGCGTCGTGTATCGTAAGACGAATAATAGCGTCTTAGCGCATCTAACGCCTCAGAAGCGGTTTGTGCCAGGTACTGGCGGACAGAACGGTGAGGCGAAGTACTTTGACGATATTAGTTTCTTCTCTATGCAACCGCGACAGTTCCGCAATCTGCCACTTAACAGCAATAATTGCGCGATTAGTAAGCTTGCCGATTTGGATTTAGACCAGGGGCTCAATAATGGGGAAGTTAAAGATTCTTCATTTGCGAACTATTTGAACGATTGGAAAATTTTCAATCTGTATTCGTCCAATGTCCTTGGTCCAGCGGTAGCGGAAGCGATGCTTGGCGTCGAAGCGGCGCGTGAGAACGAAATTGAGCTTGATCGTATTGTTTGGTTTGCCTCGCCGAGTACTGGCGACGTCGATACTACCGTGAAGATTTCCGCGTTGGCTGAATATCCGGACGGATTGAGGACGTTTTATCCTCCTGTTGCGCCGTCGAGCGATAGTACGAACGCTTTGTTGACCACTAGTTCTAACGCCGTCGTCCTTGCACCTAATCAGTACCTCGTTGTCGGTCCTGAAAAAGTGCGAGCTATCGGGTCTGCGGCGTTCCGTTCAACGGCGACGAATGAAGATGAGCGTCGATTTGGTAAAGCTCCTGTTGTTGAGGGATCAAGTATTGATCTTTCTAATATTGGCGCCGGTATCGCGTCGGAAGCGCCTCGCTTCTTAGTTGCGAAATCCAACCTTGGCGATCAGGGACTCAACATTTCGGAGCCATTATGGAAGTCGCGAACTGAAGATCCATATCATTATGTAATTAATCATCTAAATGGCGTCTCAGATATTCGCGACGTGCCCTTTGAAATGCCAGAAGGTTGGGGCGAGCGTGGAAATGAAGACCAAGCGAATGGCGTCGATATTGAGAGCTATCCGATCGTGAAAGACCGCCTCTTTGGTCTTGGTACTGCGCCCGGCTATAAATCGGCGTTCGTACAACGCGTCGCCGACCCGAATCGACCGTACCATCCACTAATGAATCCTTATATTACCGTCGACTGGAATATGATGGATCTGACGGTCTTTACAGGTGAGAACTACGCCTCGACACTTCCTGAGGATATCGATAACGATAATCAACGGAGTTTTTCAACCGATCCTGCTTATCCGTTCAACGATCATAACAAGTTGACTTTTACTCGAAATGTGGCTCTGGGTTTTGACGACGAGGACGTCAACAAGAAGTATGATCTTGAACTAAGCGACGTCTTCAGTTCGCGTCAATGGGGTTCCTATTCCCAAAAAACCTTTGCGCCCACGCTTGGCGATACCGCGCGTCCGAATCCTTGGGCTCGCGCTTTCAAGAGCGAGGGGAATAAGGCAGGATTAGAGGCGCCTACGAAGCTTACCTTTGCAACAGGCGCGACTAACTCGCCTGCGTTCACACGCGCTCCAAAGCACACGCTTGGCTATTACAATGGCGTAGGTGAAAAAGGTCGTTGGGAGGCTGACGCCGATGGAAATTGTACTATTCATTTCCAAGAGGACGCTACGGGTACGTATCGCGGTCTCAACTCGTATTACGTCAATGACGGAGGTTTTTATCAAGGCGCGCCTGGAGTCCCACTTCAGCACCTTACGGGTGAGACGCATGCCGTTGCCGATCACATTTACGCGCCTTTCGAACACCTCGTCTGGAACGACGCGCCGTACGGCGCTCCTAACGAGTTGCTAAACGTTCCCTCTAGCTCAGCTGGTCGGTTTGGTCTTGAATTTGTTCGCAAAACATCGAAGAGTTTCGATCTTGCGAAGGGTTACAAGACGGATAAAGCCGACTCGTTAGGTTCGTTTGGAATCTTTGGCTTTACCGAGTGGTATACAGACAATAATGTTAAGCAGAAGTTAGAAAACGGCAAATACGAGGAAGACAACGATCTTAAGAACGCAAAGAATAAGGACGTCGGCGCAATCGGACCGTATTTTAACTTCTTAGCAAGTTCCACAATCCCGGGCGAGACGTTGAATCTTTGCAAGATCCTCGACTTCGTTTACACGCCTTCACCGTTCCTTGGTACGAAGAAGCTCGCTGGTCGAGACTTGAACGGCAACCTGATTAAGGACGAGTCCGGCAATCCGATTCTCCGTTCGACACGCCGCGAGCCGGGTAAAATCAATATTAATACGACTTCTCAATTCTCTTGGAAGGCGCTAACCAATGGAAAGAGCGCAGACTGGTGGAACGATATTAATTCGAATGTTGGGCGTTATTATGACAACCTCGATAACGATCCTTTCATGCCAGTCAGCGCCATGAACCTGTGGAGTAAGATGGATCAGTCGCCTATTCCGGAACCGGCGCACGCCTCGCTTCTTTCGTCCAATCAGGAGGGCGATCCGATTTTCGATAATATCGGCGATTGCTATGTACGGAACGAAGACGGAAGTATTAAATACGAGGTCGTAGGCTATCACTATCTCGATCCTAGCGACACATCTGGATCGAGCGCTGGAACTTGGAAAGACACTTATGACGTCGATTGGTTCAAACAACAACTGAGTAATGGCGCTTTTTCCCAATACAAAGAGATAGAAGAGCCCGTGAAAACGGGTGAAGTCAATCACAACGTCTACACTGCGACCGCCGAGATGCAACGTCTCTCTGGTCTAACGACGACGCGATCGAACGTCTTTG
>ONJR01000009.1 GCA_900318195.1 uncultured Planctomycetota bacterium | reverse complement strand
GCCGCCTTGAGATACCACTTAAACGCTTTCTCTTCGTCCCGATCAACCCCGTCGCCGTATTTATAGCATTGAGCTACCTTGCAAAACGACGGAATATAACCGTTTTCCGCCGCCTCGAGATACCACTTAAACGCTTTCTCTTCGTCCCGATCAACCCCGTCGCCGCGTTCATAGCATTGAGCTACCTCGTGCATCGCCGGAATATAACCGTCTTCCGCCGCCTCGAGATACAGCTTAAACGCTTTCTCTTCGTCCCGATCAACCCCGTCGCCGTATTCATACCGCCGAGCAAGCTCACTGGGATCGTCCAAATCGTCGTCTATTTGCCTCGTCTCGTTGTTAGAAGGCGCCATTTTTACTCCCCCTTTTTGTCTCATAATAGGAACGTCCACGATCAAAAAGATCAGGACGCGTTAAACACGTCCTCCCGCATAGTCTACTCAGACTCACCAGAAACGCAAGCGCTGTCTTTAAATAAGTTCGGAAATTGCAAGGCGCCGTTGATTTCAACTATACAAATCGATACGCTCGAACCGTCAAAAGAGCGGCGCTTATTGATCACATTAGACTCGATTCCAAGAGCGCTGAGCGTCTTAAGGTTCTCTTTCTTGCCTAGCCTGATTCGTCGAAAAAATATCCGCAAAGCGCGCGTACTCGACCTCCAGAACATGAAAGTTCATGCAATACCGCGCGCATACTCGACGACGCGACGCGCTCAATCCTCCGCAAAGACAAATCGTTCAATACTCAGCGCGCGCCCCGAAACGTAGTCGAGATCGACGAGCGTTCCGTTAATTCTGAGATCGCGCTCCGCAACGTCGAAATTATTCGGACGACCCGTACGGAAGTTGTCGACGACGTTTTCTATATTGCGACCAATAATACTCTCGAAAGGACCGGTCATTCCGACGTCAGTCTGATAGGCTGTTCCTCCTGGAAAAATGGTTTCGTCGGCGGTCGCGACGTGCGTGTGGGTGCCGAAAACGGCGGAAACTTTACCGTCGAGAAAGCGTCCCATAATCTGCGACTCGCTCGTCGCTTCGGCGTGAAAATCGACCAGTCGAACGCGAACGTCCGGCACGCGCGCGAGGAGCTTTTCGGCGGTTGTGAGCGGATTATCGACCGGCTGCTGGATAAAGATGCGACCCAGTAGCGTTAAAACGGCTATTTGAACCGCCGGGCGCTTAGAATTACCCGGCGCGTCGACAACGACCATTCCGTAGCCAGGCGCCTCCGACGGGAAATTGGCCGGTCTCACAATACGCGGCGATTTCGAGTTGAGAATCGGAAAGATAGACTTTGCGCGAAACGCATGGTCGCCAAGCGTAATGCAGTCGACGCCGGCGCGCAGTAGCGCGTTGTGTATCTCAGGCGTAATTCCCGAGCCGCCGGCGGCGTTCTCGGCGTTAGCGACGACGAAATCGACGTCGTACCGCGCGCGAATTTCCGGTAAATTACGCGTGATCACCATTCTGCCAGGCTTGCCGACAACGTCGCCGATCATTAGCGCGCGCAACGCGTCCTCTTTCGCCTTGGGCGGCACATCCGAAGTTTTAATCTTTTTCATTATCCACGTTTCTAGGCGCGGCGCTAAGCGCGCGTTACCCAACGTCGCGCAATTCGACCGCTCCGCCGTCCATTATACACATCGCGCAAACGTCTCGATAGTAGCGCGCGCTAAAATTTCTCCTTTTTGACGAGAACTGTGGCGAAAAAACTTTTTGACCATTTTTCAATCAAGTTTTCAGCGCCGCGTCCGATTAGATAAGTAGGCGGTCGTCGCGGGAAAAAGTTACGAAAGTAACGATTATCCGACGGCCGACTTGGTCCCCCCGAAAGAACACAAACCTACCAATGGAAGCGTCGATAAGGCGACGCGTCAAGAGGTCGTTTAAATGAATAAAGACGTCAATGTGCTAGCGCTGGTCAAAGGTAAAGAACGATACGTTTTCCTGTACTCCGATCAGAATCGCGAGGCTATCCTCGATTCCTTCGGTCGCTACGCCTCCGATCCAGAGCTTACTTTTACGTGGTTCGACGCCGCTGTGCTCACTCAGAAGGTCATTCGCGAACGCGAAGAAGCGGAACTTGTCGCGTCCTGTAATTCCTTCAAGAAGCGCGTCTCCAAACGCCGCGCGTACAACGTCGACGAAATCGCTGAAAAGATCGGAGCTAATTACGGCGACGTCTCCGAACGCTAGAGCGACGACGGCACGATACATACGCCCCGGTGAAAGCTCGTGTTTTCACCGGGGCTTTCTTTCGGTAAAAGAAGCTATGAACACCCCCGTCTCGTTAGAACGCGCGATCGATCAGTTTCTCGTCTATCTCGACGTCGAACGGAATCTATCGCAACTCACCGTTAAAAGCTATCGCGAGGATCTCGAAGCGTGGCGCGAGTACGAAACGCTCTGTCATTCCGGCGCGGCGCCCGGTCCGGACGCGATCAGCGCGCAAGAGTTGCGCGGATATGTGCTCGCTATGCAAGAGAGCGAATACTCCAAAGCGACGATCTCAAGACGACTGGCGTCGCTACGCGGTTTCTATAAATTCGGCGAACGCGAAGGCTGGGCGAACGGTAATCCGACCCGCGCGCTACGCAACCCGCGCGCGCGACGCCCGCTACCGCTCGTGCTCTCGACCGACGACATACTAAAACTACTCTCGGCGCCCGATCTCGCCGATCCGCTCGGCGTACGCGATCGCGCTATTCTCGAAGTCATCTACTCCGCCGGTTTGCGCGTGAGCGAATGCGTCGGGCTCAATTTCGACGATCTGCTCTTAGACGAAGATCTACTAAAGATTCGCGGTAAAGGTCGGCGCGAGCGTTTCGCGTTTATCGGCTCGCACGCCAAGCGCGCGTTGCGTCTCTATCTAACGACGGCGCGGCAGTATCTCCGCGACGCCGGCGCGACGACGCGACGACGCAATCGAGAAAATTTCGCCGACGAGGCGCCCCCCAATCGCGAACTCCAACATTTTCTCGAAATCTTCCTACCTGCGCGCGCGCAAGACGCCGGAGACGCCTCCGACCTACCGCTCGACGAGACCGCGCAGGAAGACGTCGACGAAAGGCGACGCGCGCGAGGGTTGACCGCGCAATTCGCGCGTGAACTTAACGACCCGAACGCGCGCGCGCGATGGGAAACCTTTCTGAAAGAGCCCGTCTTTGTCAATAAAAACGGCGGTCGACTCTCAACCCGTAGCGTCGGACGAAAGTTAGAAGGCTACATAGCGGCGCAAGGACTAGACGACCGCGTGTCGCCGCACACATTGCGCCATTCGTTCGCCACGCACTTGCTCGACGCCGGCGCCGATATACGATCAATCCAGGAAATGCTAGGGCATAAGAATATCGTAACGACGCAAATCTACACGCACGTCTCGACCGCGACGCTACACGCCGTCTACGAACGCGCGCACCCGAGAGCTAAACTGCATTAGGCTACAGCGACGTCTCAAGAACGTTGACCACCCCGTCGGAACGCAGGAAGTAGAGACGAGCGCCGTCGGGCGAACGCGCAAGGGACAGCGCAAAGGATTCGCCAAGTTGCGCGGACGCGAGCCCGCCAATCTCGGCGAGCCAGGCGCCGTTGAGATCGAAGAGTTGCAACGCCGACTCGCGCTTATCCTTCTCCTCAAAACGACCTGTCTCAGCCGTCGCTATCCAATTCGGCGACGCGGCGATCGCAATTGGATTCGACGCCCCGGAAAACGCGTGCAAAACGCCGGGAGAAGCGCTCCACGATTGCTCTGGACGCCACACGCCGGTTCCAGCGTCGAACGCGTCGATACGGAATAAGCCCGGACTCGCTACGTAAAGCGAATTTGTCTCGGCAAGGTAGCAGATGCTGAAGTTCCGCTCGAAAGTCGGTTTAACGCCGGGGTAGCTCACTTCTTCGTCGGGCGCGCCGAGTTCGCAATCGGGCAAAATAGTTTTTTCATCGTCAGGAGCGGACATGATCTTTTTAAGAGAATATCTTCGAATCCGTTGCGACTGGTAATCCGCGACGAACAAACGTTCCGCCGAGCACGCAAGTCCGCGAATATTAGCGCCTGGCGCGAGCAACGCGGTCTCCATTTCACTGAGCGCGCCGCGCTGCGCCGTACGCGCGATCGCGTCTCGTTCCTCGGACGACTCCTCGGAAAACGCAACCGCGTTCTCCGAATTAAGATTCGAGGCTGGCACAAAGAGTTCGAGCGAAAACTGCATCGACATAACCTTGTCGCGATACGCCACGAATAGCAGCCCGTTCGCCGCGCTCTTTTCATCGGCGACGAACGTGAGTGCAGTAGGCTCCTCGCCGGAAGCGGACGCCCAGAAGTCGAGTTTCTCGCCTGACGCGTCGAAGAGCGTTATGCCCGACTTATCCGCGAGAAAAAATTCGTCGTTCCAGCCGTTGGCAAGCGCCGTAGCGGGAAAGTCGCCCTGACGCGCTATCTCACGCGCGACGGCAAATTTCGGCGGCGCGGTCGGCGAGCCGACAAATCGCGCTCCCTCGTGCGTCTGGTTCGTCGCCAAAACGACGACTACCCCGACGAGCAACGCAAAAATGGTTACGACGCTCAACGCGAGCCACGTCGCGCGCGGTTTATCGGCAACGCCGTCGTCGAAGACAACTCGATGCGAATGCCCTTGAGTGTCCGTCCAAGCATGACGATGTCCTAGGGAAATATCCGACTTCTTCTTCATCGTAGCTCCTTTCGCTCGAGTTCGTCTTATAATCGCGCGCGCCGCGTCGCGCCAATAGAAGTATTATACGCCGTCGTCGTCAAAGGGCAAGCGCGGCGAGTCGACGTCGTTCGGCGTTTCGACGCGCGATTCGTCAGACTCGCGCTCTACGTAATCGATCGGATTCGGCGTAAATCCGAGGACGACAAAGGCGAGCGCGCACCATCCGATAATACCGCGCGTCGCGCCGAGCGGGAGCGCGTCGTCGCGCGTCGCAGGATGACGTAGTCGTAAAAAGGCGACCAAAATCAAAAAGAGCGTCCAATGCCACGCGCGAAACACGATCACGGCGACAACCGCGAGGAGATAAGCGCCGCGCGCCGCATGAACCGCGCGCGTGCGTAAAAGCGCGTAAAACACGTGACCGCCGTCAAGTTGACCGATCGGAAAAAGATTAAGCGTCGTTAGCAGCAGTCCCGACCACGCGGCGACCGCCGTAGGATGCAGCGCGAGCGTCCAACCCTCGCGATAGCCCAGAATCCAGCGCGCGAGCCATTTCATGAGCAACGGCTCGCCGAACACGAACGCGCCCTCCTCGGGTATTGGCGTCGCTTCGGGGGTCGCTTGCGAAAGCGCCAAGCCAATCGCCATAAAGACGAGCGTCGCCGCGAGACCAGCAAGGGGTCCTGACACTCCGACGTCGAAGAGCGCTCGACGATTGGGTAGTCGTTCCGCAATCCGAATAATCGCGCCGAAGGTTCCCAGCGGCGGCACAGGCGCCGGTAGAAAGAAGGGCGGCGACGTTTTAAGACCGTGCCGACGAAGTTGACAATAATGTCCTAGCTCGTGCAACGTTAGAATGATCATTAAAGGCGCGGCGAAAGTCAAGCCGCGCGCGACGTCGCCGTCGCCGTAGAAGAACGTCCCGACCGCGAGGGTCGAGCCCCAAGTCGCAAGGTACAGCGCGTACGGTAGCGCGCGCGCCGCGCGTTCGCGCCAAGTAGCGCGCGTCGACTCGGACCGATTTGTCATTTTCGTTCTCTACGGGCGAATTCCGCGAGTTGAGGCGAGACCGTCGGCAGACGTTGGGCGTCGACGGTCTCGACGCTATAGATCATAGCGTTACGTTTAGCGCGCTCGCGCTCTTCCAGTATTCTCAAGGCGTCTCGGGACGCGGCGCACGCGCACTTTCGTTTGATCGCGCGACCTCGTAACGCCGGTATTGCTAGGACGAGCATAAAGACCGCAAATGCGCCGCACGCGAAAAGAACGGTCGCGATCACATTGCCCCAAGCCGCGCCGAAGGGAACGCAATAGTCGGTCATAAATCCAAGCGCCGCCATCATCGTCTCCTTACTATTAAAGCGTCGACTGGAACGCCAACTTACGACCGGTTATGCGCTCAAACGCTTCGATATATTTCGCGCGCGTTTTGAGAACGATCTCTTCCGGCAATTGAGGGGGTTCAGAGTTGCGATCCCAGCCCGACTGCAAGAGCCAATCGCGGACAAACTGCTTGTCGAAGGACGGCTGACCGGTTCCGGGACGGTAGGCGTCGGCAGGCCAGAATCGGGACGAGTCGGGAGTAAGGACTTCGTCGATCAAAATGATCTCGCCGTCTTCGGCGACGCCGAATTCAAACTTCGTATCCGCAACGATAATACCGCGTTCGAGCGCCGCCGCGCTACCGCGTTGGAAGATATCGAGCGACATATCGCGCAATTTCGTCGCGACGTCGAGTCCGACGCGAGAAGCGGTCTCCTCAAATGATATATTCTGGTCGTGTCCAGTCTCTTCCTTCGTAGAAGGCGTGAAGATCGGTTCCGGCAACTTCGCGCTCTCGACGAGTCCGGTCGGCAATTTCACGCCGCAGACCTCGCCGCTCTTCTGATACTCCTTCCAGCCTGACCCGGAAAGATAGCCGCGCACGACGCACTCGATCGGAATAACGCGCGTCTTCGCGCAGAAGACGGAACGCCCCTGGAACGTCGAGACGTCGACGCCTGCTGGAAAAGGAACTTGGCTCGCGTCCGTTGTAACGACGTGATTGCGAACGCCGAGCGTCTCGAACCAATAGGCCGCCGTTTGGTTCAAGACCTTACCCTTATCGGGAACGCCGCTCGGAAGAATCCAGTCGAACGCGCTAATGCGATCCGTGCTCACTAGAAGGAGTTTGTCGCCAAAATCGTAAATATCGCGCACTTTACCGCGTTTCGGGGTCATACCCGGGATCGACGTCTGCATAACAACGTTCGTATTCATTCTTTTGCGTCCTATTAACAAAAAGCTCTTCTTCCGCCAAACCTATTTGCGCGCCGCTAGACGCGCATTGGATATTATACGCGCTTTACGCGTTTCAACAATCCCCCAACGCGCGGCGGCGGGCAATAGAAAAGCGACCGGAACGTACCGCTCCGGTCGCTGGGGGAAGGGCGCAATGATTGCGCGAGGTTAATTAAACCAATATGATTCCGCGCTCGCGAGATTCTCGGAAAGCCAACTTTTAATGAAATGACGATCCGGAACAAAGTAGTCCTTATTGAAGTCGTAGGACGAAACGTCTTGGCTCACAATCAATACGGCGTCGTCTACTGACGCGTGAGAGAGCGCCCAAACGATCGCGTCTTTGCGATCCTCAATGAAGCGCGCCGCGTCCTCGTCGACCAGACCTTTACGCAAATCGTCGAACGCCTCGCTCGTCTGTGTGCCGGCAAGAATACCGCTTGTTACGACAGTGAAATCCGCGTTCGTCTCGGCGACGCGCGCCATAAGCGGACGCTTGCTATGATCGCCGTCGTTCGGCGCGCACAAGACGCAATAGATCGAGCCGCGCGTGATCGCGCGCATCGCGTCCAGCGCCGACGCCAACGAGTCGGGCGAATTCGCGCGGTCGAGGTAAACGGCAAACGGCTGCCCGCAATCGACGCGCTCCATACGACCAGGAATGCTTTCAACGCGTTCGAGACCGCGCGCGATCGTTTTAATATCGATCTTCCACGCTAAAGCCAACGCTGCGGCTTCAAGACTATTGTAGATGTGTTCCTTACCGACTATCTTCGCGCGGATCGGCGCCGCGTCGGAGCCTGCGACTATATAGAACGTCTGCTCGCCGCCAATAAGTTCTACCGGCGTGCCCGAAACGGAACAGGTCGTCGGCTGGAGACCGACCGTTAGAAGAGGATGCTCGATCATGTGCATCGCCGCTTCTGTAACTCGGTCGTCTTTATTGCAAACGGCGAATCCGGAAGGTTTCAGATACGAAAAGATCCGCATCTTCGCGCTACGATACTGATCGACGGAACCGTGGAAATCTAAATGATCGCGACGAAGGTTCGTCAAGCACACCGCGTCAAGTTCGAGACCGGCAAGCCGCTTTTCCGCCAAACCGACAGAAGACGCCTCGATTATCACGCAATCGCATCCGTTATTCGCCATACGATCAAGGAGTTCTGCCATTCGGTCGGGAGTAGGAGTCGTCGACGTCGTAGGATACAGTTTATGACCGTCGTAAACGCCGAGAGAACCGATCAACCCGAGACGAAGACCGGCTTCCGCCAAAACGCCGCCCAAGACGTACGACAACGACGTTTTGCCAGCAGACCCGGTTATGCCAATCAGTTTCATGTCGCGACCAGGAAAACCGCGAAACGCGTGGCACGCGCGACCGTAAACGTCGCGAGGATCGTCGACGAATATCGTTTGGCACAACGTCGGCGCCGAATCCTGCGCAAGCGCGACGAACTCGCTCTCGAGCGCGCGCGGCAGTACGGCGGCGACCGCGCCGTTACGCGCAGCCGTCTCGATTGCCGCGCGCGCGCCGCTCGCGTCGCTACTTAAACAGATAAAGAGACCGTCGCGCAAAGAATCGTTCGCGTCGAGTCCGCAACTAGAAATCTTCGCCTCCTCGTAAGGAGACGACTTTTCCACCGCAAGAAGCGCTGACAACGCTACGAACAACCCGTTATTTGTAACAACACTCATTCGATTTCCTCTACCGATTCGCTTAATGTGCCGACGCGTAGCGTTCGCCCAAGGCGCGCGAACGCGCCGAACGCTACCTGCGAACTATGACAAATACGCGCCGACCCGTCAAGGTCGATTCGTCGATTTCGCGCCGTCATAAAAAATTTTTTCGCGGAAAAGAACGCGCGTCGCCGTACGATCGTTTTTTCTTTACTAAACTACCATGCGCAACGCAACGTTGAACCCTCGCTCAGAAGCCGCATACTCTTGAGAGTCGCGCCACGAATATTAGAGACGCCTTTTACCAGAAAAGCGCCGAACTTTCTTGACAAAAGAGTTGCGTGCGCGCAAACTTTCCAATAGAATGTCGAGAAGTAGCGGACGGCGCGCGTCGTCTCACGAATATTAGGTCGTACAGTTCGAAAGGAAATTCTATGAACCGTCGCGATTTCATTAAATACAGCGGGCTATCGGCAACTTTTGCGGGCGTAGCGTCCGGAGTTTCGGGACAAGAAAGTCAGAAAGGCAAAACTCTCAGAGTAGGACTCATTGGAACGGGCTGGTACGGCAAGGTCGACCTCTTCCGTCTCATGCAGGTCGGCAACGTCGACGTCGTAGCGCTCTGCGACGTCGACCGCGACGCGCTCGAGGACGCAATTGAACGCGTCGCGCAACGCCAAGACGGTCGGAAGCCGCGCGGGTTTGCGGACTATCGCGAAATGCTGGCGGAAAGCCAACTCGACGTCGCGCTCGTCGCAACCCCGGATCATTGGCACGCGTTGCCGACGATCGCCGCGATCGAGAGCGGCGCGGACGTCTACGTGCAGAAGCCGATCGGGGTCGACGTTGAAGAATGTCTCGCCATGCTCTCGTGCGCGCGCAAGCGCCAGGCGGTCGTTCAGGTCGGTCTGCAACGCCGTAGCACGCCGCATCTCATGAAGGCGAAGAAGGAATTCATCGATTCCGGCAAGCTCGGTCGCGTCGGTCAGGTCGAAATCTTCAGCTACTACGGAGGTCCGGGCGCGCCCTTTAAACAAGATCCTACGGATCCGCCCGAGGGATTCGACTATGAAATGTGGTGCGGTCCGGCGCCCAAACTACCTTATTATCCGTGCCTGCGCAAGAGGAGCTGGCGCCAGTTTATGGAATACGGCAACGGGACAGTCGGCGACATGGCGGTTCATATGTTCGACATGGCGCGATGGATGCTCGATCTGCGCTATCCGAAACGTATCTTCTCAACGGGCGGACAGTATATTAAGCGTGGCGGAATCTCAAATATTACGGACACGCAAACGATCGTTTTCGACTACGGCGATCTGGAAGTCGTATGGAATCATCGCAATTGGTCCGAATTACCCGATAGACGTCATCCGTGGGGAGGGTATTTCTACGGTCAGAACGGGTTGCTCAAAGCGAGCGTCATGGGCTACGATTTCCACCGGTACTACTCCAACGAGGTCGAGAGCGGAAACTATCTCGACGAAACGGACAAGTATCCGGAAGACAAAACCGAAGACGGAATCGAGTTGCACTGCGCGTCCGCGATTAGGGAGCATATGCGCGATTTCCTCGCGCGAATCGAAGATCGAGGTCGTCCGCGCAGCGATATCGAAGAGGGAGCAATCTCCACGATTTGTTGCATTCTCGGCAATATTTCGATGCAACTTGGTCGCGCGCTAGAATGGGACGAAGCGACCAATACGGTTAAAAACGACCCTGAAGCGAACGCGGCGCTCGAACGCGCGTATCGCGAACCGTGGCGTCATCCGAAGCGCTAAAAACTCGAGCGTTCAACATTAGTTTGAAAGGACGCAAAAATGAACGTCTTTATGAACAACATTTTGGTCTGGGCGCTCATTGCGACAGGACTCGTACTCGTTGGTTACGCGTTCGCGAAAGGAACCAATAAGACGACGTTCCTGTGGCAAGGAGTGATAGCGGGCGTACTCGCCGTTATTGTGGGAGTCGTGTGCGTCTATTTCGTGCAAACGGAAGAGAAGCAGGTTCGCGCGACTATTTACGCTATTGCAGAAGCGGCCGAACGAAACGATCCGGACGCCGTTATAGCGCTACTATCGCGCGACGCTCAAAAGACGACCAATCCGACCGGCGTCAAAGGCATAGTAAAATGGGCGTTCAAACTCGCGACGGTCGAGAAGACGAAAGTTACGAACTTTAAGATTCTCGAATTGAATCTCGCGACGTCCCCGCCGCGCGCGAAAGTCTCGTTACGCGCGTCGGCTCAGGGTAAATCGCAAGGAACCGACGCCTATCCCTTTTTCACGATCGTCGAGTTCCCTATGATAGAATTGCGTAAGGAGCAGGACGGCGTATGGCGAGTAACGGACAATATCGAATATCTCACGCCGCAATACCTGTAACGGGACGCGCCTAGCGGCTGGAAACGGCGCCGCTCTTACCCCTACCGACCGGGGTCGCGCTTTCTGACGCGGCGCCGGTCGCTTCTTGTTCTAGCATAGCGATTTTATCGCGTAGCACGGACGCGCGCTCGTAATCTTCCACTTGAATAGCGTCGTTGAGGTCGCTTCGCAATCGCACGAGGGTCGCGCCGCGATTCGCAGAGCTTGCGCACAGTCCGTTCGGACGTTTGCCGACGTGCTCGGTCGCGCCGTGAATCGCTAGCACGAGCGGCTCGAGGCGTTCGCGAAAGATTTCGTAATCGTAGCGACATCCCAATCTCCCGGACTTGCGGAAATCTTGGAAGCTTACGCCGCAATAGGGGCAGGTCTGAAAATCGTCGGCGACGAGGCAGTCAGTCTGGTCTTTTAACGACGTTTCGTCGTCTTCTTCGTTCGCGAAGAATTCGTCGGGCTCGACGGAATATTTCGGCGTAATCGGGTGCAGATACGCTTGCGCGTGTCGTGTACACAAATGCAACTCGCGTTGTTCGCCGTCGATCATTTCCGTAATATGGAACATTGCTTCACAGTCGCATTTCTGACACTTCATTTGTTTTACCTATCTTCCGTCTTACCAACGCGCGATCCTTTGCAAGCGCCACACGCTTGATTTCGGCGACGCTTCGCGCTCGGGTCGCCCAAGTACGCATATTGTACATCCAATCGCCAAATATAGAAGCGTCGCAGGCTCAAAACGCCGCTTTTTTGCTGGTCCACAGCAGCGCCGCGCTCCATTTGTGCGGCGCTAGAGTATTCAAAAAAAGCGCGCGCGTCAAGACGATTTCACGTTAAGACGGCGCGCGTAAAGAAGCGAGCGACGTTCGCCGCCGATTCAATGAAAAGAATAGTCGGCGCGCGTCGAATAGCCAGTTCGTCGAGTTTCAAGATCGCGTTAGCAGACGAGCGATTCGTGGACGTCGTCGGCAACGGTCGCGGCTGGCGCGTTGACCGAAACCTTCGAGGACGCGCCGTACGTCTTGGCCTGATACGTCAGTACAAACATCACGCTCATCACCGAAAAGATCGCCGAGCAAGCAATGAACATATCGAAGAGCCCCAACGGACGCTTGCGCAGAACCGTCAACAGCATAATCGGAACCAGTAGCATAACGACGCCGAGCGCGTCGAAAACGATCAGGAACATGAACGCGTCGGAGCCAGCCGCACGGAACGCAAGCAAGTTGACGACCGCTAAAATCGCGACGAGCAAGGCGAGCAGCAAGAAGACCGGCGCGGGCGAACCGGCGTAGCCCTTCTCGCCTTTCGCCTTGGGCGCTTTCGGCGCTTTTGGAGCTTTTGGCGCCTTCTCCTTTTTGACCTTCTCCTTCTTGACCTTTTCTTTTTTGACTTTTTCCTTCTTGGACTTCTTACCCTTCTTTCCTTCGTCCTCCTGCTCGTCGGCAGTAGGCTCGGCGAACCCAGGACCAAAGGATCCGTCGTTAATATCGCCGCCGGGGAAAGGATCGAACGCCGTCGAGGTCTCAACGCTTTGAGCGCCGAACGGCTCAGCGCCCTGAGCGGCGCTACCTTGCGAGTTCGCTTCGTCGCTAAACAGGTCGAAATCGTCGAGCTCAACCGATCCTTCGTCGGCGTTCACACTCGATAAATCGGACGGCAAATCGTCGCTTGTGTTAAAAAGATCGTCAAAGTCGTTTGCGTTATTTTCGTTCTCGTTGGGCATAACGTCCTCCATAGTTCAATCTGCCGACGCGCCGCCGCGTCCACGTGCAAGGTTAGTAGAACTATTATAATCAAACTTGCCCAAATTACCAGAAAACTTCCCAAAAAACGTCAAAAACGGTCAAAACATTTTATTTTACCATTCGAGCGCCGGGACGTTCGCGCGTCTAGGGGCGCGGCGTGCGTAGACTCGCGCCGGGCCGCGGTCCGAGAACCGCTTCCGCGTACTCCTCGACCTGATCGGGCGTCTCGAAATACTGTTCAAAGATGAACAGATCGTCGTACTCGCACTTCTCCGTCGAATATTCGCGACATATTTGCGGTCGTTTCTCATAGACGCGGCACAGATTATCGTCGCCCAGTTCCTTGCACTCGTTAAAAACGAGGAGGTACCACGTCCCGTCTTCCACGAACACAGCCGCGCGCTCGTGGTACAGGTACCATCGCACAAAATCAAACTCTTCATAGTTCGTCGGCTTGTCGATCGGCAACGCAAAATATCGACAACATTTCCCGGAGCAATATCCGCACAGCTCGTCTGCGGGCACGTCCGATTTCTTGGGTCGTCGCGGCTTTTTCGTCTCTTCTATCATCTTTGTGCCTCGGTAAAAAATGACCTAACGGCGCGTCGAGCGCGTAAAGGCGCCACGCACGTCTTGCGCGTCGCGCGTTACGGTCGCCATCTGAAAGAACGGGTCGATTTCGGCGCCAATTCCGCGTCGAACGCTTGTCGTTCGCCGTCGACCGCAACGCGTAGCGTACGCGTCGCGTCGGTCTCGTTGAGCGCGACGAGCGCGTACGAGCCGTCCGGATTGCGCGCGGCAACGGCGTAGAATCCGTCGGCGTTGCCTTGTAACGTCAGATCGACGCGCACGGCGCCGGGTTTAAAGACCTTCGCTAAATGCCCTATTTCGTAGAAGTGCGAAAATCGCTCGACCGACTTATAATCGTTAGTCGATAGGTTCACGGCGCCATAGCATTTATCGCATCCTCCTGGACGATAGGGACCCTTTTGATCGTCGAGCATGAAATTCCAGACGATCACAGCTTTGCAGTCGTAGTTCAGGGTTCCGATCGCAATTTCGCGCATGAACCACATGAGATCGCCGCCGAACGAGTAATTCCATTCTCCAATCGACTGTTCGGTGAAATAAATCGCCTTATCGGGTCGCGCGTCGCGCACGCGTTTGAGTTCTTCCTTAGAACCGCCGTACGCGTGATAAGCGGCGCCGACGAGATACTGCGCGGCTTCGGGATCGTCGTAAATATGTAGCGGATATCCCACTTGATCGCGGCATTCCGGCTTATTAACGTCGTAGTTGAAGTTGTGATCGAACGCGATGATTTCCGTCTTTATTCTGGCGTCGCGCATTTTCGCGCCCAGAACTTTAACGAACTCCTTCTGCTCCTGCCACGTCATGTAGAGTGACGCAGAATTGCCGCGATTGAGCGGTTCGTTTTGCATCGTGATCGCATTGATTTCAACGCCCAGTTCGCGCATCGCTTCAATGTACTTAACGAAGTAGGTCGCGTAGTCGTCGTAATATTTCGGGTTCAAGCTTCCGCTCGTCCAAGAGTCGAAGGGCTTGAGGTCGACGAGGTTATTGACCTTCATCCATTTCGGGCACGTCCAGGGCGAGGCTAGAATTTTTAGTTCCGGGTTGATCTTTTTGATCTCGCGCAGAATTGGAACGACGTATTCTTTGTCCTCAGGGGAGAGCGCGAAATTTTCGATACCCGGTTCGTCGCATAACGAGAATTCGCTGAGCGAAAAGTCGGAGCATCCGATGGAGACGCGCACGTAGCTGTAGCCTAATCCTTCGGTAGGCGAAAAGGTTTCGATGAGTAACTCGCGTCGCGCGTCCTCCGGCATTTTTAAGAGATTGACGGCAGTGGAGCCGGTAATAGCGGCGCCGAACCCGTCGAGCGATTGAAAGGTTTTCGACGGATTGAGCGTCAAAGTCAGGGCGCGCGCGTCCGAATTCGGCGCGCTGTATTCGAGCGTCTCTTTATGAAAGAGCTTCGCCTTATTGGCGGTCGTTTCGTACGCGACGACCTTATCGCGCGGATCCTGCGATTCGTCTAGTCCCGGCGAGCGTTCCCAGGGCGAATCGGCGAGAGCTAGGCTAGAGATGAAGAACAATAGGAATGAAAGCGTCACGACGCGCACAGGGGGACCTCCTCTTCGTGTAAACTATAACGGCGAGCGACGAATATCTTGTCGGAAATTCACGCGTCGATCGCGTTTGACGGAAAAGACCGCGCGTCAAGTAGAATCTCAACGCGCGGTCGAATGCGGTACGCCAAGAGCTTGCTTCGCGCTCAACTAGAAAGGATCGTCTTCGTCGCCGGAGTCGGCAAAGGGGTCGGCGTCGGAATCGCTTGATTCGTCGCCAAAGGCGTCGTCTCCCGACTCTTCCTCGTCTTCAAACGCGGAAGCCGGATCCTCTTCTTCCTCGGTCGACGCGTCGGTCGCATCGGCGGGCAGCTGCGCGGCGGGCTCCTCGGCGACGTTCGCGTCGTCCGCCGTTTCCTTCACAGGCTCTTCGTCGCGCATCTGCGCCATAATACGATCGTAGGTTTCTCCGCACGACTCGATATGACGTATCGGGGTCGATAATTGAGTCTCATGCAGACACTGAACGAGTCCGTCTTCGGAAACGAGGTAGACGCGATCCGTTTCGCTATTGAAGATCTGAATCGACGTATTGCCAATATCTAGCGTCTTAATCCGACGACCGGTCGCAATATCGAGAATCGCAAGCTGTTCAAGCGTGTCGATCACGTACAAACGCGTCGCTGAGGCCGCGACGACGCGGAGAACGCCGTCCGCTCGCCACGCTTCGGAACCGTCGCGCAAACGAACCGCGTAAAGATCCTTCGCTTGAGTCGGAACGAACGCATACTCGCCAAACGCGGAAATGCGACCGCTAACAGGACGCTCCGTGATATACGTCCAACGCAAATCGCCCGTTACGTCGTTCATTGCAAAGACGTGCCCCGAGCGCGAGCCGACGACGAACAATCCGCCGCGACGCTTCGCGCTATCGGTCGCCATGGCTCCGGCGCTCTTGTCGATCGGGATAAAGAACGGGATCGACTCAATATCGACGCGCGGAATCTGCGCGCGGTTGCCAAGTCGACGCTCGTTAATGAAGGAGAAATAAGGACGCGTCTGGAACTTGTAAAGGAGTCTGAACGGCGCGTCCCCAATATTGCGCTGCATACTCGCGAGAACCATCCAGCCCTGATCCGACGTCCAAGCGACGACGTCGAGATCGTACGCCTGACTGCCCATGACGGGCTGCATATTCGGAACGCCGAAGGTCGCGGTCGTATAGGGTCGAATATCGTCGAGCTTCTCGATCCGGAACTTCGCGGCGCCGTTCTGCGCGCCGCTGAGATTCTTCTCGACGAATTCGACAGCGGCGGGGGACTTGAAATCTTTCGTCGCCGCTTTCATGGAGTCGAGAGTCGCGTCGAACGTCTTGGATTCGAGCGTCTCGGGTTTAATCGCGTACGCAAAGATCTTCTCGCCGTAGGTCGGGACGTAAATCTCGCGCTCGCTCACTCGCGGTCCTGCGGACGGCTGCGCGTACAACTCTGTCTCGTCGAGTTTGTCGCCCGAAAAACGATCGTATACGACCATGCGCGTGCCGCATATCGCCACGACTATCTTGCTATTGAGCGCCGGAGGAAAAAGATACTCCGAGCCGACTACGGTCGACCACAACGTCGTACCCTTCTCCGCGTCGATTACTTGCAACACGCCCGCGTCGGTCGTCGCTAGGATAACGCCGTCTTGACACGTCGCGCTCGTAACCTTCTCGAAGCTCGGATCAAGCGTAACTTGCGCGAACCATTCGCGCGTGAGACCAACCGCCTCCGCCTGTGTTTCTTCGATCAGTTTCGACGGCGCCGAGCCTATCGCCCAGGCGGTCGACGCGACGCTCGCGCAAAGACTACAAACGGCCAAGCACACAGCGATATGTCGTTTCATTCGAGCAACCCCTTACTTACTACGGCGACTGGCGCCGGTATAACTCGTTAAAATTCGCGCGTGGCGCGCGCTACTGTCGGCGCCGCGCCTCGTCAAAGCAAGTAGCTAGAACGCCTCGTAATAAATCATAATCCCAAAAGGCGCGATTGGGAACAACCGAATCTCCTTTTTTTCCTTTTTTTCCTTGTTTTTACCAAATAGGCGGATTCTGACGCTTACAAGGACGATACCGCGACGCGCGACCGAGCGATACGACCGTACTTGAATCGTTCCATGAAAAGAGCGCCCTTTTACGCAACGCCGCGTCAATCGCAACGATTATTATCGTTTTCACGGCGTCGAAACTCCGGACTTGCGCGCGCAACCTGTCCAAACGGAAAAATCTTGCCCTGCGCGCTTTTCATGCTATTTTTTGAAAAGCCGGTCGATTCTTTATCTGTCAGGCGGAAAAAGCCAGGACAATTCCATCAATTACGGACAGCATCCAAAATTACTCCCACATTTACGCGAGCAAATCGAGTAAAACTACGACGGACAAGACTCAATGTACTCCCCCGATTCCAAAGACGCTTGTTTGAAAAACTTCCCCAACCCGGAAAGACCGCTCAATCCCAACGACGCGCCCTACTCCGCTACCCTGCCCGAGGCAATGCGAAACTTTCGCAACGCGCTCGGCTACGAACTGAAATATCTCAAAGCCGGCGCCGCGCAATCCGCCGACGACGCAAGGGAAGAACTCGTGGAAAACTTCGTCGTGGGCGAACTCGGTAAGAAGGTCTACGGCAATCTGAGACTCGCGCGCACAAAGGGCGTTCAGCCGCAAGTCGACTGGCAACGCGCGCGCGCTATTACGGAAGCGCTCGCGTCCGTACTCACGGAAAACTACAAATGGCGCGAAGCCGCCGCGCAAAGAGAAGCGGAAATCGCGTGCCTCGCTACGGTGGAGCCCGAAAGCGAATCCTGCGAAGACGAACTCGCTCCCGTCGCGGAAAGATTGCGCGACGTTATGCGTTCCGGCGCGCGCGCGCTAGGCGGTTTCGACGCCGCCGCGCTATATATGCTCAACGAGGATACGACCGCGCTACGCACCGCCGCGCTATGGCGACTGCCAGACGATCGTTTTCTCGAGCGCCCGCGATCGCTGCAAGGCGCGCGCGCTGAAGTGGAAGCGCTATTGGGTAGCGCCGTCGTCCTCAACGACGAAGAGCTCGCCGAAATCTGGCGCGCGCCGGAAATCTTCCCGTGCTCCGTCTGCATACCGATCATCTCGGACTCGGCGATTCTCGGCGTGCTATGGTTCTTTGCGAACAAGTCGCGGAAAATCGGGTCGCGCGAGACGGAAATCCTCGATCTCGTCGCGCGTCGCGTCGTCGACGAGCTTGAAAAGAACGATCGTCGTATGGCGCTCAAGCCGCGCGTCAATCGCGCTGAGCGCGAATTCGACGACGAAGAACTCAAGAAGTGGGTCGACGATATACTAGGCGCGAACGATTAGCCGGACGCCGCGCGCCAGAAATTTCCCAAAAAATCTGCGACGCCCCCTTGTTGTCGTTCGGCTTTCTGGTAAAATTTCGATCTACACTTTAGACGCCGGTCGGTTTCCCCAAACGCCACCGTAATGAGTTGCGAAAACGTGATCCTTTTGCGCTCGCCGACAGTGGGAAAAGCAGGGCGCCACACAAGAAAGTTAGACACTAGTCGCGCAACGGCGCGACGCAGGCACATTTAGATACTCGGATAATACTATGTCAAAACCTCCGGCATTTAAGAAGAATCGTATCAATCGTAAACGCGCCAAGGCGAAGGTTCGTAGCAAGAAACGCGATCCGCTATGCCCTGACGGCGAACGCCTACGACCGATGTACGTCGACTATAAAGACGTCGAGCTACTTAAAAAGCTCACGAGTCGTCAAGGCAAGATTATCAGTCGTCGCAAGACCGGTTGCTCCGCCGTCAGCCAACACGCTGTCGCGGCCGCGGTCAAGCGCGCCAGATTTATGGCTCTCATGCCTTACGTTGGCGACTAAGCGCGCGCGATTGTCAACCCGAACGTAGGGGCGCGTCGCGCGTGTGCGTCTTGCGCGTTTTATGGTATTCTCTCGCGCGCTAGACGCCGCGTTCGCAACGCGCCTCTCGCAACGTTAGGTTTTGCGATATTTCGCGTCCGTCATACGGCGCGTATACGCAAAACCTTTTATTATTTTTTACGCGTCCAAATTCTCGATCCTACGAACGGCGCAACGTCGACGACTAGCGCGTTCGCCGTCGTCCTGGGAGCTTTGCGATTATGGTAGAAATGGCGACAGCAAAAGCCGACGTGCTCATTGAAGCAATGAAATGGATCCGCGAGCATCGCGGTAAGACGACCGTTGTCAAACTAGGCGGCAGTCTCATGGAAGACGACGTCGCGATCGATCACCTCATGACGGATCTCGTCTTCATGGAGACCGTCGGTATGCGACCGGTCGTTGTGCACGGCGGCGGCGCCGCGATTAGCGCCGCTATGAAAGAGGCGGGTATCTCGCCCAGGTTTGTGCAAGGTCGACGCTATACCGACGACGCGACGCTCAAGGTCGTGCGCGAGGCGCTCGCGAAGCGTATTACGGGCGATCTCGTCGAGCGTATTAAATTCTTCGGCGGGTCGGCAATCGCGCTCTCGGACGCGTTCGACTCTAACGTGCTATACGGTCAAAAGGCGAAACTCAAGGACGATCAAGGGGAAGAGGTCGATCTCGGCTGGGTCGGCGAGGTAACCCGGGTCGACGTCGACGCGATTCAGCGTTATAGCGAGCGCGGAGTCATTCCCGTCATTCCGTCGTACACGTTGCTAGACGACGGCTCGCGCCATGGTCTTAACGTGAACGCGGACGTCGCCGCGACCGAGGTCGCGAAGCAGTTGCGCGCGAACAAACTTGTCTTTGTGAGCGAAGTGAACGGCGTGCGCACCGACCCGAACGATCCGAACTCGATGATCGATTCTCTTACGGCGGACGAAGCGCGCAAGCTGCTGGCGTCCGGCGCGATCGTCGGCGGCATGATACCGAAGATTCAATCGTGCCTCAAGACAATCGAACGCGGAGTTGAAAAGATACACATTATTAACGGGCGATTACGCCACGCAATCCTACTGGAAATCTTCACCAGCCAGGGTATCGGTACGGAAATCGTCGACAAGCGCAATTAAGCGTCTGCCGATCGTGTTCCGCCTACATTAACACGAGGTGAAATATTATGGCTAGAAGTTCACAAGATATTATCGCGCTCTTCGATCAATACGTCATTCCAAACTACACGCGCTATCCGGTCGCGCTCGTGCGCGGGGAGGGACCGTTCATTTGGGACGCGGAAGGCAAGCGCTATATCGACTTCTTTCCCGGCTGGGGATGCAATCTTTTCGGGCACTGTCCTAAGCCAGTCGTCGAGGCTCTCAAGAGTCAAATCGAGCGACTACTGCACGTTCCTAACAGTTGGTACATGGAAGAGCAAGGTCTTTGGGCGCAGGCGCTTTCCGAGCGCAGTTTCGGCGGCAAGGCGTTCTTTTGCAATTCCGGCGCCGAAGCGAACGAGGCGGCGATTAAGCTCGTCCGGTTGCACGCGCCGAAGGGTAAGTACAAGATAATCACGTTCCTGAATTCGTTCCACGGTCGCACGATGGGCGCGGTCTCCGCGACGGGTCAGGAGAAGTACCATCACGGTCTTGAACCGCTACTGCCGGGCTTTACGTACTGCGAGTACGGCGATTTGGCGGCGGTGGAAGCGGCGATCGACGACGAGACCGCCGGCATTATGCTCGAGCCGATCCAGGGCGAAGGCGGCGTCAATATGCCGCCGCAGGGCTTCCTGGAAGGTCTGCGCAAGCTGTGCGACGAGCGCGGGCTACTGCTCGTCTTCGACGAAGTTCAAACCGGTTGCGGTCGCACGGGCGAATGGTTCGCGTACCAGCATTTCGGAGTCACGCCGGACGTTATGACGCTGGCGAAGACGATCTGTAGCGGGGTCGCGGCTGGCGCCATGCTAACGAAGCAGGAGTACGCGTGCGATCTCAAGAAGGGCATGCACGCGTCGACGTTCGGGGGCAACCCGATCGCGGCGGCGGCTGGCATAGCGACGATCAAGATGGTGGAAGACGAGGGCTACTTAGCGCGCGCGAAAGAGGTCGAGAAGCTCGTTAAGGCTCGTATGAACCAGTGGAAGTCCGAGCTCGATATCGTCGCCGAAGTTCGCGGAGTCGGCGCAATGATCGGTATGGAGCTTAAGATCGAGGGCGCGCGTTTCGTGCAAGAGTGCATGGAGCACGGTCTTCTCATCAACTGCACGCACGGCAAGGTAATTCGTCTATTGCCGGCGGTCAATACTCCAGACGAGGTCTTTAACGAAGGTCTCGATATTCTAGAAGCGGCGCTTAAGAAGGGAGCTTAATGAAATGAAAAAACTACGACACGTTCTCACGCTCAGCGATCTAACGGTCGACGAGCTCAAGACCGTCCTTAAGCTCGGCGAAGACATTAAAGCGGAGTTTAAACAGGGCGTTCGCCAAAAGCGGCTAGACGGTCAGGTTCTCGGAATGATTTTCGAGAAAATGTCGCTACGCACGCGCGTTAGCTTCGAGGCTGGCATGAGTCATTTGGGCGGCTCCTCGATGCTGCTCGAAGAGCAACACATTGGGCTCGGCAAACGCGAATCCGTCAAAGACGTCTCGCGCGTGTTAAGCTCCATGGTAGACTGCGTCGTCTTTCGCGCCAAACATCACGAAACGGTCGCCGAATTCGCAAGCTATTCGACCGCGCCCGTGATTAACGCGCTCACCGACAAGTCGCATCCGTGCCAGGCGCTCGCCGATATGCTAACGATCAAAGAGGAATTCGGATCCTTTGACGACGTCTCGATCGCATGGGTCGGCGACTCCAATAACGTCGCGGCGAGTCTCATTGAAGCCGCGGCTATGCTAGGCGTTAAGATCGTCGTCTCGTCTCCCGAAGGCTATCGTTTCTCGCAAGACGAGATTAAGGAGCTCACGCAGCAGCGTCAGCCCGGGTTCGATCTCGAATTCATCGACAATCCGCTCGAAGCCGTGCGCGACGCCAACGTGATTTATACCGACGTCTGGGTCAGTATGGGTCAGGAGTCTGAGGAGCAGAAGCGTCTCGAAATCTTCAAGCCGTACCAGGTCAACGCGAATCTCATGGCGCACGCGCGTCGCGACGCCATCTTTATGCACTGCCTGCCGGCGCGTCGAGGACTGGAAGTAACCGACGAGGTTATCGACTCGCCGCAGAGCCGCATTGTCGAAGAGGCCGCCAATCGTATGCACGCTCAAAAGGGCTTGCTCGTCTGGCTACTGGAAAAGTAACGCGTTTATTCACACTTTAAGCGGCGCGCAATGGAACGTCAACTCGCGCGCCGCGTCGATTACAATTCGAGGTTCCCTATGTTTATTTCACTCGACTGGATTTCTGACTTCGTCGATATTTCTGACATTGATCCTAAGGTCGTCGCCGATCGCCTAACGATGGCGACCGCCGAAGTCGAGGGAATCTCGACCATAACGCGGTACGTCGACGGCGTGATCGTCGGCGAAATTACGAGCGCGACCCCGTTCACAACGCCCGAGGGCAAGACGCGGACATACTGCGACGTGAATTGCGGCGCGCGCGTCTATAAGACGGTCTGCGGCGCTACGAACGCGCGCGTCGGACTCAAAGCGCCCTTCGCGCCCGCCGGCGTTACGCTAGGCGATAAGAAGATCGAAGCCTCGGAAGTCTACGGGTACGCGAGCGAAGGTATTCTCTGTAGCGCGGCGGAACTCGGAATGAGCTCGTGGCATGAAATCGTATTCGAATGCCCCGACTCGACCCCGGTCGGCGCGCCGTTCGCCGAGTTCGTACCGCCGACCGACACGCTCATTGAAATCGACAATAAGAGTTTAACGCACCGTCCCGACCTGTGGGGGCACTACGGTTTCGCGCGCGAACTCGCCGCCGTCTTCCACCGCGAGCTCAAGCCGCTCGCGCGCCACAACGTCGATCAGTACGATTCCCTACCCGCTTTCCCGGTCGAGATCGCCGACGACAACTGCGTCTGCTATTCCGGAATCGTTTTCGGAATCAAGGCGGGCTCCGTCGGGGTTCCCAGTCCTATTAAGATGCAGCGCCGACTTCACGCGTTGGGTCAGCGTACGTACGACCTGCTCGTCGACCTCACGAACTACGTTAGTCTCGAGTTGGGTCAACCTTCGCACGCGTTCGACGCGGATCTCGTCTCTAACATTCGTGTCGCGCCGATGGGTCGAGACGGGGTCTTTACGACGCTCGACGGGGTTGAGCGCAAGATGAAGGCGGAAGACATGATGATCTGCGACGGCGACAAGCCGGTTGCAATCGCCGGTATTATGGGCGGTCTAGAAACGGAGATCACTGGCAAGACGACGCGCGTTATGTTGGAATCGGCGAACTTCCGCGCGGCGCGAATTCGGGTAACGTCGAAGCGTCTCGATTTGCGCACGGACGCGTCGCAACGTTACGAAAAGACGCAGCCGCCCGCAAACGTTAAGGTCGGAACGGAGCGCATTCTTCAGCTCGTTGAGGAATCAGGGGTCGAGTATAAGGTCGAGACGCGCTTCTCGCTCGCGGGCGATTTGCACGATCAGACGCGTTATATCGAGTTGCCGCCGGGTCGTATGAACCAGCTTGTCGGCGTTGATTTTCCGCAGGATAAGACGCTTGAGATTCTCCGCTCGATTCAATTTGAAGCGGACTTCCTACCGGACGGCACGTTGCGCGTCGGCGTCCCGTCCTTCCGTAGCGAGAAGGATATCTCGATCGAGGAGGATATCGTTGAGGAAGTAACGCGCATCTTCGGGTTCGACAATATCGAGCCGCGTCTGCCGGTCTCGCCTTTAAAGCCGTTGCACGTCGAGGAATACATTCGCTTGGAGCATCGCGCGCGTCGACTCCTGGCGCTCGGCTACGGATTCCTCGAAATCCATAATTACGGCTGGTTCAACGACCAGTGGTGCGCGAAGATCGGGTACGATCCTGGTCAGACGCTCGAACTGCTCAATCCTGTCGCGCCGTACGAAGCGAAGTTGCGCACGACGCTCATTCCGAATATGCTCGCGCTCGTGCCGAAGAACCGCCCGTTCCACGATTCCTTCAGAATGTTCGAGCTCGGACACGTCTATAATCTCATCGGCGCGGTCGACGATCAGCGCAAGCCGAAGGACAGCGCGGAGAAATGCAAGGAAGAGCGTCGCTTGGCGGGCGTTAGCTTCCTTCAGTCTGGCGCCACGTTGGACGACCACTACCTTGAAATCAAGGCGGCGGTCGAGGATCTGGGCGCGATACTACTGCAGAACGGTCAGACCTTTAAGTTCGCGGCGACGAAAGAGGACGGCGCGCCTTGGAAGAAGATCGACTACTCAGTCGACGTCCTGTGCGGCGACGTCGTAGTCGGCGCGCTCGGCACGCTCGATAAGGAGACGCTCGCCAAGGTCTCGCCGGAAGGCGGTCAGGTCGTGTGGTTCGAGCTCGAACTGGAAAAGATACCCGGCTCGCTATATCCGGCGCTCAGCTTTACCGAGCCTCCGAAGTTCCCCGGGTCGTGGCAGGATTTCTCGCTCGTGTGGCCGCTCGAATCCGGGTACGAGGGACTCGCCGCGAAGCTCGACGAATTCAAGCATCCGCTATTGCTCAAGCGCGATTACCTCACCTTCTATAAAGGCAAAGGGCTCGACAAGGGTTTTGCAAGCTACTCTTTCCGGTTCGAGATCGGCGCGAGCGATCACACGCTCTCAGGCGAGGAGATCGAGGACTTCCACCAGAAATTCCTCGAATTTATTAAGAGTAACGGAATCGCGTTGCGATAGTAGCGTTTAGTTTCAGTAACGGGTAGCGAACGTTAAAATTATCAGCGTTCGCTATTTCTAAATGTGGGCGAGTCAGTCGCGCGAGATTTGAAATTAAGACGTCCGGGACACAATGTTTTATTCCATCAAGACGCGATTGTACGGAGAATGAAATGCGCGTTACCCAATCGAAAATAGACGAAGTAAAACGCTATAATCAGCGCAATGTGATTTCGCTCTTTTCCGGCGCTATGGGTTTGGATCTGGGATTAATGCAGGCTGGTATGAACATAGTTATCGGTCAAGATTTCGATCCAATCTGCGTGCAGACCATCAAGGCAAATGGACATTGTGCGCTCGGCGGCGATATTCGAGCCTTAGAGCCAACGACTGTCCTCGAAATCGCCAAGCTGAAAGTCGGCGAACCTTTCATGATATGCGGAGGTCCGCCCTGCCAACCCTTCTCTACCGCCGGAAAAAGATTAGGGATAAACGACCCGCGCGGAAGTCTCTTTATGGACTTCATACGATTTATTGACGTCGTTAGACCGCGCTTCTTTATTATGGAGAACGTTAAGGGCTTAGTCTCCTCGCATTTGACCGACGAACAGTCGGGAGATATTCCGCTACTTTCGGGTCGAGTTCAAAGGTTTAGCACAGCGCTCGACGTTGTTCTCTCAGAGTTCGACAAGTTGAAATATAAAACGGTTTACGGGATTTTAGACGCAGTAAATTACGGAACGCCGCAGTTCCGTGAAAGACTTGTGCTAATTGGAAGTCGCGACGGCGAAAATGTCTTTTTGCCATATCCAACGCACTTTCAAACGCACCAGTCGTCTCAATATCGCTGGCAAACGCTCGGCGCCGCCGTCTCAGGGCTAAAAGAGTCGGAACAAGAGTATACGTCTTTGGGCGCGGAACGTAAGCGGTACCTCCACCTTGTGCCAGAAGGCGGTAATTGGCGCGATCTGCCAAAAGAATTGATTCCATTAGCAATGGGCGGCGCATACGAATCGGGCGGCGGTAAAGTGGGATTCTATCGTCGTCTCACTTTGTCGCAACCGGCGCCGACCCTGACAACCTCGCCCGCGCAAAAGGCGACGCTACTAGGTCATCCTGTGCACGATCGTCCGCTAAGCGTTCAAGAGTATGCGCGAATTCAGCAGTTTCCCGATAATTGGCTATTCGCGGGCACGACGGCGGCAAAGTACAAGCAAATTGGCAACGCTGTGCCAACAGGGTTAGGCAAGGCGCTCGGCGAAGCGGTTATTGCTGCGGCTGAAAATAGCGGGTCAATTGAGACGAAAAGGTTTCGCGGAACGAGCGTGCACAGTAAGCTACGCGGCGCGTTAGTTATGGGAGAGATGTAATGGCGATTAACAACTCATACGACGAGCAGGCAGTGGCAGACGCAATCGCTAGAGGACTTAAAGATTTTTATGACCGTCTGATTGCAAGTATCGATAAATTGAACATCAAAACGATTATGAGGCGTAAGAATCCCTATCTTTATCGAGCAAAGGCGATAAAGACCTCGTACGAAATTGTCCAATCCGTACTTAACGCCCATATAAGTTCATCCGAAGAAACAATCTTTGGCAACTGTTTTTTTGAACCGATCGCAATTGCGGCAAGCGGCGGGGACAAATCGCTTGCAGAAGGAATTGACGTGGAAGTTAAGAAAAAACACGAGAATGTTATATACGCAATCGCCGTCAAAAGTGGAACGGCAGTCTTTAACTCTAGTAGTAAGAAACGTCAAGAGCAGTATTTTCAAACCGCAGGCAAGCTAGCGCAACAAGCCAGAGTCGCCTTTATCCCCATCATTGGTTACGGATATGGTAAGAAAAAGGAGTCGTCCCAGGAAGGCAAGTTATATCAAGAGCTTGCAGGGCAAAAGTTTTGGACAGAATTGACAGGCGACCCTGAATTTTATTTGAAGCTCTTTCGTTTCATGGGAAAAACGCCAGAACAGTATCTCGAATTGTTCCATGAGTCCTATTCCCGAGCGCTCAATAGGCTCGTCCTAGAGTTTGGAATTCTATTTTGCCAAGAGAATGGCGATATCGATTGGGAGAAGCTCGTAAAAATCGTTTCAGAGGACGATTCCGCGATCGAGCGGTAATGGAGTCGAACGCAAAGGGCGCCGTCAGCAATTCAATAAGAGAAAGGAAACGTCAATGTCAAAGACGAAAGCGGTCGTATTACTTTCCGGCGGACTCGATTCCACGACGGTCTGCGCGTTAGCGCGCGCGAAGGGACGCGAGATTTACGCGCTCACGATCAATTACGCGCAACGCAACGTCCATGAAATCGCCGCCGCCAAGAAGGTCGCGCAGAATAACGGCGTCGCGGAGCACGTTATTCTACCGATCGATCTATCGCTCATTGGCGGCTCCTCGCTGACCGATATGTCGATCGACGTCGCGAAAGACGTACCGTTCGAAAAAATTGGGCAAAAGATTCCCAATTCCTACGTGCCGGCGCGCAATACGATTTTCCTATCGCTCGCGCTAGGATACGCGGAAGCGCGAAACGCGACCGAAATTTGGCTCGGCGTCAATCAGCTAGATTACAGCGGATACCCCGACTGCAGACCAGAATTTATCGACGCGTTTAAACGCCTAGCGGCGGTCGCAACGAAGGCGGGGGTCGAGGGCGCCAAGCTGGAAATTATGACCCCGTTACTCTACCTAACCAAGGGCGGCATTATTCAGTTGGGAACCTCGCTCGGCGTCGATTATTCTATAACGCGAACGTGCTACGATCTCGACGAGAACGGACTCGCGTGCGGACGCTGCGAAGCGTGCCTGCTGCGGAAAAACGGGTTCCAAGAAGCGGGCGTACCCGACCCGACCCCGTATCGTCAGGACGCGTAGCGCGCGAATAGACAACGGTATTATACCATAACTTACAAGGAGTTCATTCATGAACGCAATTCTCCAAGCGATGCGCGAACGCCGTAGCGTGCGCAAGTTCAAGTCGGACATGCCGTCGAAAGAGCAGATCGACCAGATCGTCGAGGCGGGACTCTACGCCGCAAGCGGACTCGGCGAACAGGCGTCGATTACGCTCGTTATTACGAATAAGGAACTGCGCGATAAGTTCGCCGAGGTCAATCGTCAAATCGGCGGCTGGGCGGAAGGCTTCGATCCGTTCTACGGCGCGCCCGTGATTATCGTCGTACTCGATCGACTCGACTGGGCGACCCATGGATACGACGGAAGTCTCGTGATCGGCAATATGCTGCTCGCCGCACACGCGCTAGGACTCGGCGCATGCTGGATACATCGCGCTAAGCAGGAGTTCGAAATGGACGAATTCAAAGCGCTGCTCGCCAGCCTCGGCGTTACCGGAGAGTACGAAGGAATAGGACACGTCGCGCTAGGATACCCCGACGCGCCGATTCCAGAACCGCCGGCGAGAAAGGACGGACGCGTGTTCTATTTCGAATAACGCGTCCACAACGAGACGCGCTTGTAAACGCAACCACAATTTCATAGAAGTACGGAGCGCCGTATCCGCGTTAATATAGTTGCCTGCGTCCCCCTTCCGCGCCGCAGGCGCTCCATTGGAGCCCCACTGCTTTGTGGCGGGGGAAACGTTGCGCTACAGCGCCGCGATTCCGTAATATTGCGCCAGAAGACGCGTTGCGTCAGGGCACGGTATGCAGCGGAATAAATGGCTGTTCCCACCGTAGGTC
>ONJR01000129.1 GCA_900318195.1 uncultured Planctomycetota bacterium | reverse complement strand
GTTGCGGTAATTACAATTAAGGCGGCGCGGGGGTAGCGCTCCCAATTGCCGTCGTGTCCGACTGAGAGGTTCTGTAGAAAAGCGAGCCACAAAATGGCGGGGCTCCAATGGGGGGAACCCCGGGATGAACCGGGGCTATCTACGGCGCGGAAGGGAACGCAGGTTCCTATATCAACGCGTCGCTACGGCGCAATTAACAACGCAGAGATGAACGTTGCATTATAAAAATTATATAGAAAATTAACTAATTCATTGTTTTATATAATGCTAAACAAACGTCCCCACCTATCTCCTCTGCGCCCTTGCGGTAAGATACTCAAGCAGCGCCTTATCAAAGGGCGTGGAAACATTAAGTTCAACGAAATCGAATTTAGCGTTTGCGGCTTCCCGTCTGAATCGTTCGCGGAATTCATTGAGCGCTTTTTCGTAGTCGGCGCGCGCGGCGTCGGCGTCGACTACGAGCGATTCTCCCGTTTCGGGGTCTTCCAGTTGCACGGTTCCTTTAAATGGGAATCGCGCTTCGGCGTCGTCTAGAATGTGGAATAGAATGACGTCGTGCCCGGCGTGTCGTAGCCGATAGATGGAGCGCAAGGTTTCTTCGGGCTCGCCTAGCAGGTCGGAGAAGACCATAACGAGGGACGCGCGTTTGAGCATCCCGGCGAGTTGCGCGAGCGCTTCCGAGACGTTGGTAACGCCGTTTGGCTTGAGGTTCGCCAGGGTCGACAGCACGTCGCCGAAATGCGAGCGCTTCGAGCGCGGCGGTAGCGAGCGGCGTATCTTGTCGTCAAATACGACGAGTCCGACCGGATCCTGACGGCATATCATAAGGTAGCATAGCGCCGCCGAAAGCGAAATCGCGTACTCGAACTTCGTTATCTCGCCGTTATACGTATAGCCCATCGAGGCGCTCGAATCGACGACTAACCAGCCGGTCATGTTCGTTTCCGCCTCGTACTTGCGCACGTAGTACTTGTCCGTGCGCGCGTAGAGTCGCCAGTCAATGTCTTTCGGGTCGTCCCCAGGCTCGTATTTCCGATGCTCGCTGAACTCAACCGAGAAGCCTTGCAACGGACTCGCGTGCAGTCCGTGCATGAAGCCCTTGACGATAAACTGCGCCTTCAGGTCGAGTCGACTAATCGTCTTGGCAATCTTCGGATCTAAATACGCTTCGCTATTCTTCATATTCGTATCCTATCCTCAGCGCAGATTTCTTCGCATGATTCGGTTATCGCGCGCTTAAACAGCGTCGGTTAACTGGAAGACCGGCATGAGCAACGCGAGTATAATATAAAAGACCGCGCCCGCAAGCATGAGCAACATCATCGGTTCCAGTAGCCGCACCATAATGTCGATTCGCTTCGACAGTTGCTTCTCAAGCGAATCGGCAAGATTGAGCAAGACCTTTTCGAGCGTATTCGACTCTTCAGCAATCGAGATCATCGTCATCGCTTGCGGCGGTATTAACTTGCTCTCCTGCAACGGTCGCGACAATGGCTCGCCGGAAGAGACCGCGTCGACCGCCTTCTCGACCGCGTCTTGTAAGAGCGCGTTGCCAGTCGAGCGCGAACTAATCTCCAACGCGCGGAGGATCGGCACGCCGTTCTGTAGCAACGTTCCCAAAACTCGGCACAACTTCGAGACCGACGACGCCTGCGCGACCGGACCTATCACCGGAAGTTTCAGCTTCCATGAATCCAGAAAACGACGACCCGATTTCGTCGCTAACTGGAAACGCAACCATACGAAGATCGCAAAGAGACCGCCCAAAATGTAAAGTCCGTAATGTCCGCAGAAATCGCGAAACGCCAAGAGCCACACCGTCGCTATCGGCAGACTCTTACCGCTCTCGACTAACGACTCAAACATCGGCTCGAACTTCGGAACAAACGCGACGAGCAGGACGCTAACGACGAGGATTCCTACCACGCACAGCACCGAAGGATAAATCATCGCGCTAACTATGCGTCCGCGAATTTCCGCCTGATCCTCTATGAATTTCGCCGTTCTCTTAAGCGCAGACTCCAAAAACGCGCCCTCTGAGCCCGCTTTAATTACGCTAAGCGTGAGATCGTCGAAGACCCTGTCGTGCATGGCAAACGCAGCGTCGATACTCTGACCGTCGGCTATCTGGTCGCCAACGTCGACGACTACCTCGCGCAACGCCGGGTTCGGCGTCTGCTTGCCAAGCGCTTGGAACGCCATGAGAACAGGCACGCCGTTCTCGAGTAATTCGCCAAGCTGCGTTAGGAACGCGGCGACCGCCGTTGCCGGAGGCTTGCTCTTGAACCACTTGCCAACGTTGACGTCGTTCTTGTGCGCGTCCTCGACGGAGATCGGAAACAGCTTCTGCGCGGCGAGGCGATCGAGCGCCTCTTTGCGCGTGTTCGCCGTCATTGTACCGACGACGTCTTTGCCCGCGCGCGTTTTCGCTTTGTATTTAAAATCAGGCATTTCTGTTCACGACTAACGAGCGTTAGGATCGTTTAACGAGGTCTTCATATAGCGCGAGGTACTTGCTGGCGCTCTGTTTCCAGGATAGATCTTGCGTCATAGCGCACCGAACCATCTTAGCCCAGTCGTCCTGGCGATCGCGATAGCAATGTAGCGCCCAGCGAATCGCCTTCATCATATCTTCAGCCTCGCTCCAGTAGAAGACGAACCCGTTCGCCGTTCCATTTTGAATATTCTCGTCCGAAGCGTTCACAACGGAGTCGTACAGACCGCCAACGTTGTGTACGAGCGGCAGCGCGCCGTAACGAAGACTGTACATCTGATTGAGCCCGCAGGGCTCGTAACGACTCGGCATCAAAAAGACGTCGATTCCTGCCTCTATTCGGTGCGAGAGCGCGGACGAGAAGTAATTTCGCACGGCGACGTTGCGCGGATAGCGTTGCGCGAGCGTCGCGAAGCGTTCTGCAAGCTCGTGTTCGCCCGAGCCTAATACGACAAGTTGCGCGCCCTCCTTCTCGACTAATTCCGGCGCGACCTGCACGACGAGATCGAGACCCTTTTGCGGATCGAAACGACTCACCACGCCGAATAGCGGCGCGGTCGGCGACTCCGGCAGTCCCATCTCGCGCTGCAACGCCGCCTTGCATTTCGCCTTGCCGACTTTAAAAGTTTCGCTCGTGTATTGCGCCGCGAGCTCACGGTCGGTCGCGGGGTTCCATTCGTCGACGTCGATCCCGTTGAGTATTCCGGTCAGATCCTTAGCGCGAACCTGCAACACCCCCTGCAGCCGCTCGCCGTACTCTTCCGTCTGAATCTCCTGCGCGTATTTCGGACTCACCGTCGTAATCGCGTCGCTGAAGACGAGACCAGACTTGAGCATATTGAGTTGACCGTAGAACTCCATCTTGTCGTACGTGAAGAGACTCCAATCGAGCCCGGTAAGCTCCATAGCGCCGCGCCAGAAGCGACCCTGGTGCCGAAGATTATGGATGGTGATTACCGTTTTAATGCGGTCGAACGGGTTCTCGCCCTCTCGTGTAGAGGCGTCGTAGTGAGGACGACCCGCTCCGCCGAAGATCGATTCATGCTCGAATTGCGAACGCGTTTTATAGAGAGAATCAAGGTACACGGGAACCAAGCCCGTCTGCCAATCGTTCGCGTTGATTACGTCGACGTCAAGGTTAAGAACGCGAATCAGCTCCAGCGCCGCGCGCGAAAAGAACGAGTAGCGCTCGCAGTTGTCGCTGTAATCGACGCCCTGGTTGTTATAGATACCGTCGCGATTGAAGTAGTCGTCGTGCTCGATAAAATAGACGTCGACCTCGGAGCCCGCAAGCTTCGTCTTCTGCACGCCAGCGCGCTTCGTTTCGCGACCGACGACCGCTTCTAGCGTAACGCCGTACATCGATTCGAGACGTTCGTTCGTATGCGTGAAATACTCGCGCGCGCACTTATAGAGCGGCGTTACGATCGAGACTTTACATCCCAGTTGCGAAAGCGCTTTTGGCAACGCGCTACACACGTCCGCCAAGCCGCCTGTCTTCGAATAGGGGGTCGCTTCGCTTGCGACAAACATAACGTGCATCGTCTACTCCTTCTGAACTGCGCCGAGCGGCGCGCAGCGCGCCCCTTGGCGCCGACGCTCAACTCAACGTTGATCCTGCCCACGCTCGCCTACGCGCGCGTGTATCCAATTTACCAAAAAAAAACGTTTTGGAAAGTTGCCTTGGCGCGCAAAGGTTAAAAAACGGGGCGATTTCGCGATCAAGGTTGACAAAATTGATTGCCTATTCATCGTGTTTTACCGAGTCGAACCTTTTTTCTTCTCGAAATATGAATTACCCCTAAAGGGAGTCGGCGCTCCCCTTGACGAGGCGCCTCTTGAAAGAGTACAATACAACGGTTGTAATGAAAGCATACGATTAAGTCGGATCGCGCCGCGCAATTGCGAGTGACGCGCGCCACACGGTCGTTCGCCGACAGTTCGCGCCGTTTAGCGCGTTCCTTCGAGTGGAATTTTAATAACACGGCAAAATGCAGGGCGTAGAGATGAGCAATGCGCACGAGAGTAAAGTATGGATAACGCGACCGTACGATCCCGAGGTCGTCGAGCGCGTTGCGTCTCAGGCGAATGTGCCGCATATCGTGGCGCAAACGCTTGTCGGTCGTAATATCACGGATCCGCGTCTAATCGGCGAATTCCTCGCGCCGCCTAATCTTGCGCGCGGTCTGAGGGCTCCCGCCGAACTTCCTGGTTGCGACGCCGCCGCCCGCTATTTGGTCGACGCGATTAAGGCGAAGCGTCGCATTGTGGTTTACGGGGACTACGACGTCGACGGTATGACGGCGACCGCGATACTATTGCAGGCGATTAAAACGGTCGGCGGCGATTGTCTGTATTATGTTCCTAACCGTTTGGAAGAGGGCTACGGTCTTAATCGCGACGCGCTCAAGCGACTGCGCGAGGACGAGAACGCGGACGTCGTTGTTACGGTCGACTGCGGCATAACGAGTTTGAACGAAGCGGAGTACGCGAAAGAGCTCGGACTAGCGCTTGTTATTACGGACCACCATACTCCGATCGTGGACGAGGAGACCGGCGAGCAGAGGTTGCCGGACGTCGCGGCGGTCGTTCATCCGAAGGCGGCGTTGAACGGCGCGAGCGCGTATCCTTTTCCCGAGATCTGCGGCGCCTTCGTCGCGTTCAAGCTGGCGTGGCAACTGGGAGTCGAATTCGCGCAGGGCGCGAAGACGGCGCCTGAAATGCGCGAATTTCTCTTGAAGGCGATCGGGCTTGCCGCGCTCGGCACGATCGCCGACGTCATGCCGTTGCTCGACGAGAATCGCACGCTCGTACGGTACGCGCTTGAAAAGAGCTTTGTCGATCATATGCCGCTCGGGCTAAAGTTTCTTGCCGAGATCGTCTTTCCGAACTCTCGCAAGCAGATAACAAGCGAGGACGTCGGGTTCATGATAGCGCCGCGACTGAACGCGGCTGGTCGCGAGGTGCTCAACGAAAGTATTCCACGCGATCCCGAGGACGAGCTCAATTGGCAGTACGGCAAGACGCTACTGGAAAATCCGCACCGGCTCGCGGTCGCCGGGCAAATGGGGCTTGCTAGCCTAGGGGTCGAGCTCCTGATTACCGATCGTCCTGAGCGCGCGCGCGAACTCGCGCCGTTTATTAATAATCTTAACGCGACGCGCCAGAAGCTCGAACGACGCATTATGTCCGACGCCGTGAAAATGATCGAAGAGAAGTACGAGGACGCGCCCGCGTTCGTGCTCGCCAGTCGCGATTGGCATCCTGGCGTGATCGGTATCGTCGCGGGTCGTCTTTCCGAGCGTTTTTGCCGTCCTACGATTATGATCGCATTGCGCGGTCCTGATTCTAACACAGGTTCTGCGCGCGGCGTTCAGGACACGAATTTCAATATGTACGAGGCGTTGGACGCTTGCTCGGAGTATTTAACGCGTTTCGGCGGTCACGCGGCGGCTGCGGGGCTTGGCGTTAAGGAGTCGCAGTTGGACGCGTTTCGGGACGCGTTCTGCGATTACGTGGAGCGACATTTTTCGCCGTCCGACAGGTCGCCTAAATTGTATTTGGACGGCGAATTTCCCTTTTCGACGATAACGTTCCATACGCTCAACGAGCTCAATAAAGCGGCGCCCTTTGGCGCGGAGAATCCTCGCCCAATCTTTGCGGCGTACGGCGTGTCCTTGGTAGGTCAGGCGCGTCGCGCAGGCGGCGGCAAGCCGAAGCCCGGCGCGCTTCCCGGCGCGTCCGTTCCGCAAGGGAACGTGTTTCAGGCGCGGTTCCGCCAGTATAACGACGAGCGTCGCGCGGTCGCGTTTAGTCGCGGCGAGTGGGTCGACGAAATGAACGAGCTTGTCGCGAGCAATCCTAACGTTCGGTTCGACGTAGCGTTCCAGGTCGTTTACAACGATTATCTTCAGCAAGTGGAGTTGCGCCTGCAAGATTGGCGCGTATCCGAATGAGTCTTGCGCGCGCTCGTTACGAAACGGGTCGCGCGCGTTTTATTTGCATTTCACGAAACATCACGAGAGGCACGTCATATGATGCGTTTTCCATTCTCCTTTTTTGTCGTCGCGGTTGTTTCGAGCGTCTTGTCGAGCGCCGCGTTTTGTCAGGACAGTTCCCTTACGTCGGCTCAGGGCGACGCGCGCGCGTTCGAGAACTACGCGCCTTGGCTTGATCCGTCCCTCGATTTACGCGACTACCACATTCACCTTCGCGGCGGCATGACGGCGGCTATGGCGTACGAACGCGAGAGAATCACGGGCGTGCGCAGCGGCGTGCTCGAAAATATCGGACGAGAATGGCCTCTTAATACGAACGAAAAACTCGACGCGTTCGTTAAGGACGTCGAAGAATTTAACGCGACCCTGCCGGAGGAAAAACGCCTCAAGATCGGGGTTCAGGTCAACGATCGCGATTGGTACGAAAAGATCGATCCGGCGATTTACGCGCGCCTCGACTACGTGCTAGCAGACACAATGATTATGGGCAAACGTCCCGACGGCTCCGACGAGCGTTTGTGGCTGCTGCCAAAGGATTACGACGTCGATCAAGACGAATGGTTCGAACGCTACTTCCAACATTGCATGACGGTCGTTTCCGAGCCGATCGACATACTTGCCAACGTTACCTATTTACCCGAGTTTATTGCAGATCGCTACGACGAGCTCTGGACGAAGGAGCGCATGACGCAACTGATCCAAGCGGCGATCGACGGCGGGGTCGCGCTCGAAATTCAGGCGGAATCGCAGTTTCCGAAACCGCAGTTCGTTAAGCTGGCGCTAGAAATGGGCGCGAAAATCTCGTTCGGGACGAATAACTTTGATCCTAAGCTAAAGAATCTCGACTCGTGGAAGCGCAACTTCGAC
>ONJR01000017.1 GCA_900318195.1 uncultured Planctomycetota bacterium | reverse complement strand
TGCGGAATACTGATCGCTATTTTCGTCGGCGCGGCGATGTTGGCGCACGCTCGCGCGTCGCTCGGGCAAGACGGCTTTCGCTGGGATAAGAACGACGAATCGGTTACGTTATACGACGGCGATAAGCTCGTGTTTACCTACTGGTACGCTTTTGTAGATCACGCGCCTAGCGTTCCTGAAAATGAGGCTCGTCGGTACGCCGGATGTTATATACACCCACTTTATGGGCTCGACGGTGAGACGCTCACAGAAGACGCGCCGAAAGATCATTATCACCATCACGGAGTCTTTTGGACATGGCCCGGAGTCTATGTTCATGACGAGAATGGCAAGACGCGACGCTACGATTTATGGACCTCGAACACGAAGATTCGACAAAGGTTTTTCAAGTTCCACAACGTAACTGTCGACAAGGGCGGCGCGCGATTGATTGTAGAAAACGGATGGTACGTCGAGGGGAACGCGACTACGCCCGACAACGTTCTGGATTCGAGCAAACGCGGCGAAGATATTGCGGAAAATGAAAAGTTCTACGGCGACAAGATTATCGAAGAGGTCGTTGATATTACCGTTCGACCAATCGAAATTGTCGACGGTACACGTTCACGCGCTATCGATTTGACCGTTACTCTAACGCCGACCAATAAGCCCGTTTCTCTACAAGGCGCGGAACACAAAAGTTACGGAGGACTTACCATTCGGTTTCGCCCAAAGGGAGAAATCGGCGTCGATCGTTTTATTACGACTGACGAAGGCGTCGCCAAGGAGGATATGCCGGAGAAACGCCTGCGTTGGGCAGACTATACCTCGCGTTTCGGCGCGCAAGACGACGCTCTTTCTGGCGCCGCTATCTTTCTGACCGCGTCCTTTCCTGATTTTCCGCCAACTTGGTTGACGCGATATTATGGACCTCTATGTCTTGGCTACCCGGGGGTCGACGCGCAACGTTATGAACCTGGTGAAAAGATTGTTATGCCGACACGAATCTGGATTCACGACGGATTGGTTGAGCCTGAGAGATTGAAGAAAGTTTATGAGAGTTGGGCGGGGTCCTTGTCGAACTAAGCCGTGCTCGCGCGCTTGCGTTATGCGGACGCTCATTGAAAGCTGGTGGAGGCAATATGAATAACGCGCAAATTAATCTGCGTAACACGAATTGGATAAGAAACGTAGCTACGGCTCTGGCGGTTGCGGTTATCTTCACAACGCCACCGATTTTCGCCACCGACGTCTTGCGATGGAAGCTAGGCGACGCTTACCTCGCTATTACCGAAGACGGACGCTCCTATCTTTCGGACGCGAAGGGCGCTCGCATTGCGCAACCTGTTAAAGCCTTTAAACTTGGATATGACGACGGCTCGACCGCGATCGGTGAACGGGTTGAAGCGAATTCCTACGTTGCGCAATCGTTCGTCGTGCACTTTAGCAACGGGGCGCGAGCTAGGTACGCCGTTATTCAAATTCAAGGCGCCGTGCTTTTTGAACTCAAAGAGATACTCGACAAACGCGAGCCGACCGAATGTTTTCTCTTTATGATAGCAGCGCCAGACGGATTGAAGGTCGCGCCATGGATTAATACCGTTACATTCGAAAACGGACTGCGCGTCGGCGTTATGACGACCTCGATCAATGCGATACCTCTACCGCTTCACGCGAAGAGCGCGCAAGGCGATCGTGAAGAGTGCGCTCACACCTTCAAGATTATTCCGCGCGACGACGATCGCGATATTGAATCGGGCGACCTTTCTCCCGTCGCGGAGTTTAAAGCGAGTTCGAAACGCGCCGCCGCCGACGGTTGGGCGTTCATCGGGCGCGAGTTCGACGCGCCGTTGGATCTTTCGCGGTGCGTGAAATTGCGCGCGCGCGTCTACGGCGACGGTAAGCGCGAGGCGCTGAAGGTGCAACTAGGCGGAAGATCCGGTCATCGCGACGACTATATTGACGTCGATTTCGTGGGCTGGCGAGTGTGCGAGCTTTCGAATCCGGCGCTCAACGACCTAACCTACGACGACGTGCGTAATCTTTATTTCTATTACAATGGTCTGCCTGCCAAGACCGACGTTCGCTGCCTTATCGATTGGGTGGAAGCTATTCTCGTCGACGAGCATGGAAACGAGCGCGCTATTAGACTGGAAGATTTCTCCGACGAGAATTCTCCCTTTAAAGAGCGCGGACAGACGCTCGTTGCGAAATCGTACGCGCGTCATAAGTTGGCGCCGGCAAGTTGCGCGCTTGTCGCGGTCTCTAAGGAGAAATGGGCGCGAACGGTTCAGAACGTGCAGAAGCTAGCGCGCGTGCCCTCGCCGCAACCAGGTGGAGCATGGCGTGGCGAGTCGCCTTTTATCCATGAGAATTATCTTTTCCTGACTTGGTTCAATGCGAAGGAATACGACGCAGCGCTGCAAATGGCGAAACGCGGCGGCTTCAAGCAGATACTTCTACTGCAGAACTCTTGGACGACTTCGACGGGACATTATAGAGTGAATGAAAATAATTTTCCAGGCGGGGTCGACTCGTTGCGGGATGTGATCGAGCGTTTTCGTAGCGAGGGGATTCGGTTTGGTCTGCACCTTTTGGGCGCGTCGGTCGACGCCAACGATCCGTATTTAACGCCGATTCCAGACAAGCGTTTCGTTACAGATTATGAATCGACACTTGCGGAAGCGTTGCCAGGCGAAAAAGACGCTAAGACGATTAAGGTGGAAGGAGACGCGACGAAATTTCCTTCTGGGCAGGATCCTTATATGGGTTCGGGACAATTGGTCAGGATCGACGACGAGTTGATTATGTACGGTCGAACGACTGCGGACGGGCTGTACGACTGTGAGCGCGGCTATTACGGTACGACGATCGCCGGGCATGAGCAGGGCGCTGCCGTTAAACATTTTACGCGCGCATATGGATACCATCTTCCTGACCTCGACACGGACTTTATCGATGAAATAGCTGGTAATTTCGCAGAATTGGCGAATCAGTTGCCGATCGAGATGATCTATTTCGACGGTTCGGAATTGTTGCAACGACCTGGCGAGGGCTCGGAACATTGGTATTACAACGCGCGGCTTCACAAGGCGTTTTACGACAAGTTGGCTAATAAGGACATACTCTTTCAGGGCAGTAGTTGTTCGCCGTATTCGTGGCATATGATCGCGCGCAACGCGTCCGCAGACGGACACGACGATCTTAAAGCGTACTTGGAAGAGCGTAGCGGCGGATTCACGCGCGAACACGCGTCGGAATCGTATCTCGACGTCGGATGGTACTATGCCTACGATAAGAACGCGACGCCCGATATGTATGAATATTGTCTAGGCGCAACGCTCGCGTACGACGCGTCCTTTTCCTTCCAAACGAGTGTGAGCGCCGCTTCAAGTCACCCGTTTATTGGCGAGATTCTCGATATGATTAACGAGTACCAAACGCTACGACTATCTGGGGCGGTAACGGACGAGTTGCGCTCAAGATTTGAGATCGATAAACGACTTGCGGGGCGCAAAACGTCGGAGGAACGCGACGCGCTTTTGAAGTTGCGCAACGAATTTCACCTTGAAAAAGACGCGCATGGTAAGAGGTCTTTTAGACGCGTTCTCTATCCGAGTTGGCAGAACGTTTACGGCGCTACAAACACATTGGGCGGGACGACGCGAAACGACGCTGCGGAAGATCAGGGAGCTTACGTCTGGAAGTTTAACGTTGATCAACCGTGTGCGATTGGGTTTCAAACGCATTTCTTTGCTTCTGAGGAGGTGAAGGACGCTAAGATTGAGCGTCCGAAGATTACTATTTCCAGGCGCGAAGGCGAAAAAGAAATGATCGTTGCCGAGCTGGAAGCGAATTGCGAATTAAGCGCCGGACAATTTGCGTTTGTACTTCCGGGGCAGTCGCTCAAAATCTATGGAGCGCCACTCAACGAACCCCAGACGATCGAGACGAACGTCGGCGCGTTGAGGCTTGAACCCGGCGAGTATCAAGCGCGATTCGAACTGGCGCCGGCTGGTAGACGACCGGCTCGCGTTCGGCTTCCGCTTTATACAGACGAGGTTTTTACGGTCGATTAAGCATATACAATTACGCAAATAATCGGCGCCTGTGCCTAAGTCGCGAATTTTTTCAAAATGGGCGCCGTTTTTCCTTGATTTGCATTTTCAGACTTGTTAAAATGAGCCAAGGCGCTGGTTGACCACGCTAGTTTAACTAACCCGGCGAACTGGACGTTGAAACGCGGCGTGGCAGCGATTAGAGTCAATTTAGCTTTGTAGCTTTGAGGAGATATATAATGAGCAACGTTTCACGTCGTTCTTTTCTGAAGTCGTCCGGTCTCATGACCGCCGCCGTTGCTATTCCGGCGGCCGCGACGGCGCCCCGCGTTCACGCGGCTGAGAATAATAAGATTAAGATCGCATGGGTAGGGTGCGGCGGTCGCGGTAACGGCGCAATTCGTCAGGCGCTCAACGCCGATCCTAACACCGAGCTCTACGCCGTCGCCGACGCGTTTGAGAAGCGCGCGCACGCTGCCGTCGCTGGCGTCAACGACACACACGAAGGTCGCGTTAATTGTGGCGATCGTATTTTCCACGACCTCGACGGCTTTAAGCAAGCGGTCGACTGCCTTGACGACGGCGACGTCGTCGTGCTAACGACTCCTCAAGGTTTCCGACCTGTAACCTTCGATTACGTCGCGAACCACAAGAAGCACATCAACGTCTTCATGGAGAAACCTCTTGGCGTTGATATTCCCGGACTCAAGCGCCTTGCCGCCGCGAATGAAGTCGCGAAGAAGAAGGGTATTCAAGTCGGCGTCGGTCTGAACAACCGCCACTATTTCCGTACGGAAGAAACCGTGAACGCGATTCGGGACGGTAAGCTGGGCGACGTTCTCACGACCTGGGTCTATCGTTTGCAAGGTCCGCACATTTTGAACTTGCACGAGGGTTACTCCGATCTGCAGAACGAAATCAGCAATATCTTCTGCTTTGATTGGACGAGCGGCGGTTTTATCGTTGACGCGCTCATTCACAATATCGACATCTGCTGCTGGTGCATGGGCGATTATCCGGTCGCGGCGTTCGGGTCTGGCGGTCGTATTACCGACGACCACGACAAAGGTCTGCGCCGTATGCAGGATCAGCTTATTGACTGCGGCGCGATCGAGTATATCTTCAAAGACGGGCGTCGTATGAATCTCCATACTCGCACGGTTCCGAACTGCTGGGGACGCTTCCAGGCGAACGTTCAGGGTACTAAGGGATGTGCGGAATTGGGAGAAGGCGTCGGCGATCCCGCCATCTATGAAGGATGCAATATGCGTCGCGACGGCGGCGTCGACGAGCGGAAGGTTATCTGGAAGCCGGAATCGCCCTCCAACGACTCATATCAGACCGAGCACGATCTCCTCTTCAAGGCGATTCGCGAAAATAAGCCGTGGAACGAAGTTCAGTACGCGATCGACGCGACTCGTACCGCTATCCTCGGACGCACCGCGATGGAAACGGGCGACTACGTTACCATGGAACAGATGATGACCTCGACCCGAGAGCTCGTTCCCAATATCGACGATCTCCGACTCGACGGTCCGTCGCCTGCGAAGCGCGACGAGAACGGTAACTACGAAATCGGCGTGCCGGGCGTTACCAAGTTTGCGTAATCACGCTTCATCCAAGTTTGCGACCCAGCGTCTCGAACGCGGCGCGGGCGGTAAAAGTAGATCGCCGGAAGAGTTCATTGCAATTCTTCCGGCGATCGTTTTGGGCGTTCTCAACGTCGTGTGTGCGACGCGGTTAGCGCGGCAGCTTAATAACCGGCGAGTTCGCGTTCAATCGCGCAATCCATGCGTCTACGTCCTCGACTGGATCCTTCTCCTTGCTCCATTTCGGCCACTGATACGCGTCGATTCGCGGAGCAAAGGTCGCTTCTTCGTCCGTGAGATTCGCTATAACGAAGCCCAAGTCGCCCCAGAGACCCGTCGAAGGGAAGCACAACGTTTGCACCGCCTCTTGCACGGGCGACCGATAAAAGTGGTTGTGCCCGTGGAGGAACGCCGCGAATTTCGGTTGCGCTTTAAGAACCTCCGCTAGTCCCGTTTCGTTGAGCGGATGGTGACATCCGACAAAGAATGGCTTCTCGTCGTACCTCTTAACAGCCTCTTCCAACCAATCTCGTTGCTCCTGAGTAATCTCGCCGCGAACCTGTCCTTCTAGGTACGAGTCCAACAGAATGAAGTCAGCCTTCGGCGTCTCAACAATATTGACATAGCGATTTTCAAGCGGCTCGGCTGCGGCGACTCGTTCGGGGAAGACTTCACGGAACGTATTGAGTCGGTCATGGTTGCCCATTGCGGCTTGCCAAGCGATTCCAGCGTCTTCTATCGGTTTAATGAGCTTCTTAAAGAGCGTGTAATCTTCGACGGTTCCAGCGTTATAGGCAAGGTCGCCGTAAATGAGTAGTTGCGCCGGGCGAGGATTCATCGCGAGAACTTGCGCAACGCACTGATTAAAGCGCACGACCGCTTGAATTGTCTCGGGGTTTCGTAGGTGTATGTCCGAAAAGATCGCGACGATATTGGGATCGAGCGGTACGGTCGAATCGGCGAAAAGGCGGTCGATCTTGCCGAATTGCGCGGCGAACGCGCTGAGCGTGACCACGCGGAAAAAATCTCTGCGGTTCATGATAACGTCCTTCTGAATAACGTCGCCGACCTCGACGCGCGAATGGTCGGCGTCTAATCGTAACTATCTTTAATAAAGCGGTTGCTATGGTAATTTGATAACCGGCGAGTTCGCGTTTAGTCGCGCCATATACTCCTCGACGTTTTTTTCCGGTTCCTTTACGTAACCCCATTGCGCCCACTGGTACTCGTCGATGCGCGGTGCGAACGTCGCGTCTTCTTTGGTCAGATGGACGATCGTAAAGCCTAAATCGCCCCAGTGCCCCGTCGACGGGAAGCAGATCGTTTGAATCTCTTCCTGAATTGGCGTACGATAGTAGTGGTGGTGCCCATGTAGAAACGCCGCGAATTTCGGACTCGATTTCAAAAGTTCGGCGAGACCTGTTTCGTTAATAGGATGGTGACATCCAACGAAAAAGGGCTTGGCGTCGTAACGCTTCAGAGTTTCGGCGAGCCAGGCTTTCTGCTCCGGCGAAATTGCGCCTCGAACTTGACCTTCGAGGTACGAGTCCAGTAGTATAAAGTCGGCGTGAGGCGTTTCTACGATGTTGATATACCGTCCTTCTAGGGGTTGCGGCTTTCTCGAATCGTTCCGGGAAGACCTTGCGGTAATTGGCGATACGATCGTGGTTGCCCATGGCGATTTCCCACGCGATACCGGAGTCTTCAATCGGTTTGATTAGTTTCTTAAAGAGCTCGTATTCTTCCAGCTTGCCTTCCAGAAAGGCGACGTCGCCGTATATGAGTAGTTGCGCGGGTCGTGGATTCATCGCGAGAACTTGCGCGACGCACTGATTAAACCGAACGACGTGCTGAACCGTTTCCGGTCCGTGAAGGTGTGTGTCGGAAAAGATTGCGACGATATTCGGGTCGAGCGGTATGGAAGAGTCGGCGAAGAGACGGTCAACCGGGGTCAACTGCGCGGCGAACGCGCTGAGCGCGACGACGCGGAAAAATTCTCGGCGTTTCATGATGTTGCTCCTAATGAAATGCGCGCTACCGTTGTCGAACCGACTTGACGGTAGCGCGACGGACGTGGCGAGAAGCGTAAGATTAACGCTCGGCTTCCATTGCTTTAAGCGCGGCGCCGACATTCTCAATGAGCTCGTCGACTTGCCACTCTTCCTCGAATCCGACGATGTAGACGTCGACTACGCCAGTACGAACGACCTTTTCGATCGACTTCTTGCGCTCGTCTTTGTCCCTAATCGTTCCTTCCCCAATGAGCTTCATGCAGATGATTCCCTTGCCGTTGTCCTGAGCAAGTTGCGAGAACGCGACGTTGTCCTCAAAGGAACCGTCCATTCTGGCGCCGGTTCCGTTCAAGCGAATGTGGATCGCGTCGACCCAGGGATCTTCCGCAGCCGTCTTAATCGCGCCGTGATGGTGCACCGAGATTCCGTGCGCGCGAATAAGCCCTTCTTCCTTCAGCTTTTCGAGCTCGTCGCAATATCGTTTGATTCCGTCGTCTTTCCAGTCCGGCTTCATCATGCAGTGAACTTGTACGAGATCGAGATAGTCCGTTTTGAGTTCCTGTAGAAAACGCTTAATGACGACGTCCGCGCTGGGGCGATCTTTCTCGGGGATTCCGCCTGGATGCGGCCATAATTTCGACGAGAGCGTATAACTCTCGCGCGGTTTGTCGGCAAGCGCTTCCACGACGATCTGGTGCGTTCCGTAAAGGTCGGCGCAGTCAAAGAAGCGAACGCCGTTGTCGTACGCGTGTCTCAGGAGTTTGATCGCCTTGTCATGATCCATGCGCGTGAGCTGCGCAGAACGATTGTGACCAGCCATTCCGGTGCCGAAGCCCAAACGGGACGTTTCGACTGCCGGCGTGAGTTTAACGCGCGCGACTGGATCGGTCGAGAAGGGGTTTTTCGGCTCTTTCTTAACGGGCGCGTCGTCGGCGTGCGCGGCGCGCGACGCGAGCGAAACGCCGCCTAATCCGGCAAGCGACGAGCGTAAAAAGTCTCTGCGTTTAATTTCCATTTCAAGCTCCTTTCTCAAGGGACAGTAGTAGCGAACTTACGACGCTTAGATTTCTGAGTTCGCGGTCGGACGGAGGAAAAGATTGCGAATCCGGGTCGCGGTGCGCGCGTACTTCGGGTCTTTACTCATCTTCTTCCATTCGTCTGAGCCGACGAATTTACCCCAGCCCTCGCGTCGCGCGTCGTCGTTCGGGAAGCTGAGCATATAGGTAACGTTGGGAACCCACGATCCGAAGAGCGCGTTGCCGAAGAAGACTGGCGCCATACCGCTCTTGCGGAAGAGTTCGAGCTCGCCGTCTTCGAACATAGACTCTTTGCAGAAGTTGCGTTCGTAGTTCGGCGAATTGTAGGTGCGAAGTTGGAGGACGCGTTCTGGATTCGTGTTCGGCACGTCGATCTTCGGCTGCGAGACAAACGCGCGCAACGCGACGACTTCCTCGTCGACGAAATCAAGATCCTCGCTGAGATTGAACTTCTGCTCGAGATCAGCTTGCCGACGCTGGTAGTTGAGTAGCAGTTCGACCGAGGAGGTCTCTTGCACAACGAATACGGCGCCGTCGTACTTCGCGGCGTCGTAGCCGCGTTCGTTCGCCATGAGTTCGTCGTTAACGGTAAAGACGCCGACCTTTTCAAATCCGATTTCGTGACGTTGCGCAATGAGTTCTTTATCAAATTTCTCAGCGAGCGCCGCGCGCTTGTCTTTGCTCGACGTGTAGAAAATTTCGAGCAGCACGTAGCGTTGAGCGTTAGCGTCTGATCCTTGCGACTCGCGCGCTTTACGCGGCACAATGAGATCCGCTTTTGCCGTTTGCGCCGCCGCCGCCAAACCGACGAGGGAAGCCGCCGTGATGAATTCTCTGCGTTCCATGATTAAATCTCTCTCGTAAAATTAAGGTAAAATGACTGAGCTCATGACGCGTCGCGCGTTATTGCTCGAGAACTTGTAAGCTAATATCTATTCGACCAAGCGGCGCGCTGACTTGAACGCCTTGCACGCGAGGACGTAATTCCGCGAGCGATTCGCGCGCGATATCTACCCCTGCGGCTATCTGATCCTCCTTAGAACGACTCGACGCTTCTTCCATTCTAGACATGATGTTTTCTGGAACGACGACCCCGGGAACTTCTTTGCGCATAAAGAGCGCGTTGCGATAGCTAATAAACGGCCACACGCCAGCTATCACGGGAATTGGAATCTCGCCAACTTCGTCTAAAAAGGAGAGCAACGCGGTAGGATCAAATACCGGCTGTGTTACCGCAAAGAGCGCGCCGGACTCGATCTTGGCGCGTAAACGCGAGATTTCACGAGCCCGATCCAACGCGGAAGGATCAAAACCGACCCCAAAGAAAGCGTTCGTGGGCGCTCCAAGCGACTGACCGCCAAGGTCGACCCCGCGATTGAGGCGACGTTGCAACGCGCACAATCCGATCGCGTCGCAATCGAAAACGCCAGTTGCGTTAGGGTAAGCGCCCAATTTCGGAGGGTCGCCTGTAATAAAGAGTAAATTGTTAATCTTGAGCGCCGCGCAACCAATCAATTCCGACTGCAAGCCAATTAGATTGCGGTCGCGACAGCAAACGTGCAGAACCGGCTCGATTCCGCCGTCGACGAGCGCTTTCTCCGCCGCGACAATCGACGCGATGCGCGCCGACGCGCGCGGTCCGTCCGGGAGATTAACCGCGTCGATTCCAGCTTCCCGGAGCGTGCGCGCTTTATCAATAAACGTAGTAAGATCGTAGCCGCAGGGCGGAATCGTTTCGACCGTCTGCACCCATTCTCCGCGCGAGAGCTTGTCTGCGAGACGACTGCGCGTACTGATCGGAGACTCTGGCTGCTCGGCAACTCCTTCTTGAGCGTCGAGCAAAACGATTTGCCTATGACGACTGCGCGACGTCGGCTTGACCATTTTGACAACTTCCGCCATTTCCGTCGGCGTCGTGCCGCAACATCCTCCAACCGCGCTTGCGCCCAATTCGACGTAACGCATGGCGTAGGTCGCGAGGTATTCGGGCGAGCTGTAATAGAACTGGCGACCTTCAAACGGCTGCGGCGCGCCGGCGTTTGGCTGAACAATAAGCGGTAGCGCGAGCGTTTTAATGATCTCTTGTACCGCGCCGAGCATTTCGTTCGGACCCAGCAGGCAGTTTAACCCCCACGCGATCTGTCCGGTTGCGCCGAACTCAAAGCTACGAAAGAGACGTGCAAACTCCTTGGCGCGCGTTTCAAGCGAGTGCGGCGATTGGAACAGCTTAGGATCGAGACCGTAGGAAACGGCGTACGGCGTCGCGCTGCCTGATTGCGCGTACGCTTCCGTCATAATCTCCGCTGTTTCGCGACTAGGCTGCGACTCGAATAGCAGTAAGTCGACCCCCGCGTCCGTTAGCGCCGTGATCTGAGCGGCAAACGCGTCTACTATTTCCGAACGACTACGACGATAAAGCGTTTCAACGGAAGGATAGCCGATCGAACCGGCAACGTAGACCGGCGAGTCGGAACTATCGCTGCCTGCAGCCTCGCGCGATATTTCGACCCCCGCGCGGTTGAGCGCTGACATTTGCGTTTCAAGACCGTAACGCTCTAGCGCAAAGCGATTCGCGCCGTACGTATTCGTGGTAATTACGTCGACCCCTGCTTGAACGTACGACGCTGCTATTTCAAGAATCATTTTGCGATTCCGAAGATTCAGTTCGTCGTAACACTGGTTCGTGAATACGCCGCGTCGATAGATTTCCGTTCCCGTCGCGCCGTCGAATACGAGTACCGAGCGCGAGAGCGCAGATTCAAATGTGCTTGACATATAAGGTGATAACGTCCTATCTAATTATTCCGTAATACGACTATTTCTCCGTCGAATACGTGGTGGGATCGCGATTCGAACTTGGAATGACTGCGCGCGACCGAATAGCGCGCAAATCGACCAAAGGAGAACAAAAGCGCTTGCAACGCAGAACGTTCGCGGTAAGATAATCGAAGGGTTATCGAACCGATAACGTTACGAGTGCAAGTCCATCGCGGCGCGGCGACCAGAAGCGCGCGAGTACGAAAGGGATCAATATGCTAACCATGTTTTACCCGAACTTTCTCGTCGACAGCGTCCTAGAGCTCACGCTCGACAGACTCATGAGTCTTGGCGTTAAGCTACTACTCCTCGACGTCGATTGTACACTAAAACAATATAAGAATCAAGAACCCGAACCGGGAATACTTGAATGGCTTGAAGAAATCAAAAAATCGGGTATTCAAGCGTGTTTGTTGTCAAATGGCGTTGCGAAACGTATCGAGCCGTTTGCGAAGTCGGTGGGGTTGCCTTTCATAGCTCAAGCGTGCAAGCCGTTCACGTCGGGTTGCACGCGCGCGTGCCGAACTTGGAACTGTGATCCCTCGACAGCGCTCGTTGTCGGCGATCAGATCTTTGCCGACGTACTCGCTGGGAATTGGGCTGGCATGAGAACCGCGCTCGTCAAGCCGATCCATCCTGAGCAAGAGCATTGGTTCACCAAGATCAAGCGACCGTTCGAGAAGATCGTTTTGAAAGCGTTTGCGCGCGACTGTCCTTCCGGTATTTGGATTCCTGAAACGTCAAAAAAGAGTCAATATTAAACAGACGGCAGTAAACGAAGAATATCGACGTTGACGTCTGCTTCCAAGAGAAATAGGTTAGATTATGCCGATACTTGTTCCCAACTCATCCGCGTCTGACGGTCTCAAAGATCTGAGCGCCGTTATGATCTGCGCTCAACTCAATCTCACGGCGCTCGATTTGGATCGAAATTTCGCCATGATTCGAAAAGAGTTACAGAACGCCAAAATAGTCGCCGACGAAGAAGCGAAACGTCTAATTCGAGAGAATAAGGTAGGGTACGAAACCTTTACGATTCTCGCTTTGCCGGATATGACGATAACCGGACCTGGCTGCGGCGACGCCTATCTGCGACCGGCGCTACTCAAGGCGACTATGGCGCGATTACTCGAACTTGAACGACTTGCGCCTGACAAGTTTGTGATTACTCTTGGCGTTCCCATCGGGTTCAAAGGCAAATTGTACAAGGCGAACGCGTTTATCTGCGACGGCGCGCTTCGCGGATTCTCGTGCGCAACCTTGGACGATCTCTCGCCGCGCGACGATTTGCGGCAGTTCGCGCCCTGGGAACGCGATAAGATCGATTTCATTAAAATTGACGGGCGCGTTCTGCCGATCGGCGACTTGTCCTTTGTCGAGCGCAATTGTATCACATTTGAATTCGGCTCTTTTGAACGTGTAACGCGCGAAACGCGCCATTCGTTTTGTCGCGCGGCGGATCTTGACGCGAAACGTTTGTACAGCGGTCTTAGCGCGCCGGACGCGCGCCGCGGGTTCGGCTCGTACCTCGCTCCGCGCAAATCCTACCAAGAACGTGAAGAAGAGCAAGAGCGCGAATATTCCGCGCAATTCTTACGTCCCTATAAAAACTCGCGCGTTAAGATATGCCGCGACTCTCCGCGCTTTATTATGGGACGATTTCTGGATACGCTATTCGGGATCGGATGCGTTGCAAGCATGACGGAGACGTTCGTTCTATGCCCGGCGCTAGAAGGCGTTCCTTGCGGAATGACGTTTTACGCTGGCGGCGCTATGGTCGGTTCTTTATGCGAAACGTCTCAAGGGGCGCGATTTCAGTATTCGGTTTCGCCGTCTTCTCACGCGATTAAGATTCATGAGATGACGGCTCATAAAGACGAACACGACGGAACGGAAAGCTACTACTCACGTTGTTGGAACAAATCCGACGTTTTCGATTACGAAGAACTACTGCGATTTCTCCATGAACCTCCCGGGAACAATTTCGAACGGGACGCTCTTAAGTATGATTCATACATTGCGCGCTGGGAAATTTCCGAGGACAGCGCCTACGAGGAATTCGCGCGCGCGGCGTCCCTTGCGCTCTTCGACTATATGCGCAAGTGTCGCGCGAACGGGTTCGCGCTCTCGTTAAGCGGCGGCGCCGATTCCGCAACAATCGCGACGCTCGTACGTCTCGGCGTTCTCTTTGGTTGCAAGAGGAAAAGTCGTTTGGAACTTGGCGTGCGTGCTGCGAATGCCAAGAGAGATGGCGAAGAGAATTTGGAACTTGGCGTGCGCCGATTTCTTCAGTGGCTCGTCGAAGACGTAACCTCGATTGAGATGGGCGACGAGGAAATTAAGAGCGCTACGTTATGGACGCGCGTCGCCGAACGAATCGTGCGAAAGTTTCCGAAGCTCGACGAGTTGCGACGCTCGACCGAGCGATGGAAGCTCGTTCTCGATTACGCCGACGAGGCGCCGCTTTCTGAATCGGACTTTGAAAACTGCCAGCGCGATCTGTGTGCGATTCTGCTCACGACCTTCTATCAGTCGACGCGCAATAGTAGCGAGGTAACGCGTACGGCGGCGCGTGAAATAGCGCAAGCGTGCGGCGCGACTCATTACGAATTCGACGTTGATCCGATTATTGAACAGTACAAATCAATGGTCGCCGACGCGCTTGGCGAGCCGTGGGATTGGAATAAGGACGATCTCGCTTTGCAGAATATCCAAGCGCGCGGTCGCGGTCCGAGCGCGTGGCTTGTCGCCAATAAATCGGGTCGACTACTACTCGCGACGGGTAATCGTTCCGAAGTCGCGTGCGGGTACGCGACGATGGACGGCGATACCTGCGGCGGTCTGTCGCCGATAGCGGGGATCGACAAGGCGTTTATTCGCAAATGGCTCGTCTGGATGGAGCATACGGGGGTCGCGATCGAGTGGAGCTTTTTAGGACGGCTACGCCGTTTCAGCATTCCGGCGCTGAAATTCATTAACGACCAGCAACCGACGGCGGAACTGCGTCCTCTGGAAGAGAAGCAGACGGACGAAGCGGATCTCATGCCCTATGTAATTCTCAACGCGTTTGAACGCGCTCTGATTCGTGAGCGACTGCCGTTCAACGACGCCGTCGCGCGCGTGGTAAAGGAAGCGCCTGAGCTTGGCGTCGCAGTCGACGAGCAGACTATTCGAGGCTGGGGACAACGCTTCTGCAAACTGTGGGACGCCAGTCAGTGGAAGCGCGAGCGGTACGCGCCCGGATTCCAGTTCGACGACTATGATCTTGCGCCGACCTCGTGGGCGAACTATCCATACGTCTCCGCAGGATTCTCATTCGAGTTTGAGTAATAAGCGCGCGGGTCGCCAGCGAGCGCAAGAAACGGAGCAAGCGCGCCGCGTTGCCAAGGGACGCGGCGCGCTTGAATTAATAACTTGGTTGCGACCGAAACGGGACGCTAGACGTTCCATTCCGTCAATCGCCATCCCGCGCTGGGAGAATCGTATTCATAGATTCCGAACTTGCCGGTCGCGAGTTTGAGCGAATCTGGACGCGGCGCGTTCGGAGGTAAGATTGCCGTTGAGAAGCGCGCGACCCCGTTGCTCGTTACGACGAGCGTATTCTCGCCCGGATAATACTCCAAAAGTTTGTCGGCGAATTGACGCCATTGGTTCGGCAGTTCGTCGATTCGCTCTTGAAGAAAACGCCAGCGTGTCGGCAAGACAGCGTCTTTATCCCATATGCTGAGCGCTTCTTTACCGAGCGCCGTTAACTCGTCGTCAGAGAGCGCGAGTCCCGTGCGTTCCGCTTCCGCGCGACCGACGTCGAGAACGACCTCTGTTTCCGGACGTCCGTCGTCCTCGCCGTAGTCGAGTTCGGTGAGGAACGCGTAGAATGAGAGCGGTTCCGGAATGGGGAAAACGTCGATGAAAGTATCAGCCGTTTGCGTTGTGCGAATGAGCGGCGCTACTACGTACTGATGCGGCATGATTCTGCGTTGTTTCAGCCTGCGGGCCGCTTCGCGCGCTTGTTCGCGACCTCGTTCCGTGAGCGGAAGGTCGGTGCGACTGCCAACGCGAAGAATGACGTCGCCGGGATTAAACGTGTTGCCGTGGCGAAGAACGATGAGACGTGTTTTCATGGAATTCGGATTCGATTGGCGTGGAATGAAGGCTATGATCGCTTAACGCGACGCGGAAATCTTAATGCCAATTAACTAATCTTTTTTAAAATCGGCGTCAAGTGAGAACGAGCGACTTATGGAATACGGGTTTTGCTCATTGTGAACCGTATCGCAATCTACGGCGTGAGTCAAGCGGTTTTAGAGAGATAGGGTAAAGGACGAATCATAAAAATCGTGTCAAGAATCAACGCTTTCGACTGGAATGGAATCAAGGGCGTAACGCATAATGTGCGCACAATGCATAGCTACCTCGCTTTCTTTTCCGCGCCGCAGGCGCTCCATTGGAGCCCTGCCACTTTGTGGCAGGGGGAAACGACGCGCACTGTGCAGCGTTGAGCTTCTTTCTTGCGCTATTCGAGATCAATGAATTTTTGTTGGCGCTATAAGGGGAATCAGCGACTTCTGTAGAAAAGCGAGCTATTTTATACCGGCGTTACTCAAACGCGGCGCGAACTGGTTGTGCGAATTGGCGAAGGATACTCGTTTCGTCTCGCGCGTCGGGTTACGCGCTTTCGCTCTGTACGCGCCAATCGGTCGCATTAGCGTCGAATGAGACGACGCGTCCTTCGCACGCTTCGGCGATACGACCCGCGAGCGCTGAATCGAACTTTGCGATATCCCTGAAATTACGTTGCGAAGTAAAGACGATCGGCTTCCTAGCGTCGTAGCGCGCCCAGATCAATTCGAGTAACGTCTCTTTATAGTCCGCGTAATTATACGATTTCGCCGACGGTATCGTTTTGAGAAAGTCGTCGATCACCACGAGCTCGGCGTCGAGGTAGCGTTCGAATTCCCGTTCAAATTCGTCGTTTCGTTTCCGAAGCGCAACGAATCGCCGCGTGAGATCAAACGCGTTGTAGAAGCGCGCGCTCGACTGATAACGCTCGATGACCGTCGCCACGAGCCAGACCGCCTGCGTCGTTTTGCCTGTTCCGGGCTTGCCAATGAACATCATCCAATTACGTCCGCGTTTCAGGCGCGGGAACGCGTCAGCGTAGTCGATTGCGCCGCGATTCGCGACGATCCCGGCGCGCGGACGACGCGGGAGCCCGGAATAACGATACAAAACGTCCCGACGCGAACCCTCGCACCCGCAAGATTTACACTTGCGCGCGAAATTGCGCCCGTCCTTATCGCGGACGACTATGAAACCCGTCCCGTTGCAGTCAGGACAGCTTTCGTCATTCTGACGCGGTTTCCGTCCAGTCCCATCCCATCTTTCTGCCATATTCTATCATCTCCTTAGTCGCTGGGTCGAGTTCTTCTTCCTCTTCCTTTTCTCGTAGTTTCTTCGCTTCCACTTCCGAAAGTAGACGTTGCATATTGGTCGGCTTGACCACGTCGCGGAACTGCCATGTGAACTTTTTATCTTTTTGAGCTTGTTTGAACGCGTCGAGGAAGTCCTCGTCGGTATAGAACGCGGCGGACTCCGTGAAATTGCGCCATGTCATTTGATCGGGGATCCAGTAGTGAACCATGCGTCGCGTTCCGCGGAACGTGCGGTTCCATGAGTCTTTAATGCGATCGAAGCGTTCCGAGAGCGCGCGATCGAAGCGCGAGTTGGGCTCGATTGGCGGCGAGCTGACGTTCTCGTTCGCGCCCGGTTCCAACGGCTTGATCGGCGCATGACTCTCGGACGCTTGGTACTGCGCTCCGGGCTCGAGATCCGGACTCAGTATGCGCGCTGCGGGCTCGTGTCTTGTCGGCGCGACATTATTGTGTGCGGCGGTAGTCGACGCGAGAGTATTCTGGTCAACGTCTTCCGGCTCGGCTTCATTATTGTCCTTTGCGTCGTCGCGTGGTTGCTCTTCGCTTGCCGTCGCAGGTTCAACGATAAGAGAGGGAGTTTCGTCTGCAGTCTTTTTCGCGGCTTCCCGTCGTTCGCGGCGCGTTTGCGCGGCCTTTTTGGCGGCGGTTGACCGTCTAGCGCGTATCTGCTCCTGACGCTCGCGTTCGAGCGCTTCCGGCGAGCGTGCGTAGACGTCTTCCACGAATTCGCCTTCGATGACGAATAGTCCGTAATTTTCAACAATTTCCTTTACAAGTTCGCGCTTTTCGCGCATATCGTACACGAGATCGTCGAGGTCGTATCGTAGTTTCTTACCGGGCGCGGATGCGCACAGTTCGACAATTCTGCAGTAAATTCCGTATCCGCGCATTCCATGGAGTCGGCGTAAGCGAGTCGCGCCGTTGTATCGTTCGGTCATTTGTTGTATTTCCTTGTCTTTTCGCCGTAATCTTCCGGCTGGCGAGCGGTAGTAGCGCATTGTAGCGCGGTAATTTCAAGTACGGCGAACGGCTTTTCAGCGGGCGCGCCTTTAGTTGCGGAGAGCTGGCAGACGAGCGAGTCGTCTGGGCACAGTTGCGCGCGCGTTACGGCGTCAAGCGCGGCCTTCAGGAAGTTGTCGAGATCGCGAGCGCGACGATCGGGCGGAAAGACTGTGAGCTGAACAGAATAGGCTGGCGCTTCCTTAAATCCGGGCGCGACCTTAGCGCTTTCGACCGCGCCAACGACGAGCGCTAGGAATCGACGATACTCGCGCGTAAGGAACGAACGATTGCCGACTCGCGTCCAGATGTGGTTCACGGTCGGCGGGAACGGAATCTTTAAAACAATAGTCGTCATCATACTCTCCAAGGTTGCGACGCCGACGTCGCGACACGCGTACGCGCCGCGACGTCGGTATTCTAATCGCGCTATTATTGCAACCTGGATTTTATTCATGACTCTTTTTTTTATTTTTCTCGAAAAAAGTTTTCGTCCGTATAACATAACATCATCTCGCGCGCTTAGGCGCGCGGGCGCTGAAATGAAGAAAAAACGTTATTAGTAGATATTATTTATGTATTACTATTAGAGATTTAATTTAAAGATTCTACTCTAGAGAAATAAATATATAATATTATATATTTATATATATTCTGGAGAACAACTCTAGAGTACGCTGTAGTGTCGCGCGCGCAATGCGTGCGCGTGAGAAATTCTGTGTTTCGAGGGCGTTTTCTTATTGCCGCAGCGCGCAAAGATCAATCGGTTATTTGAGGTTTAGCAGTAGCGTGAAGAGCACGCCTGCAAGAAAGATAGCGAGCGCGTAGCCAGCGATAACCACGGTCCAGAACCAAATCGGCACGCTCCTGTACCATTCGTCGCGCTGCTCGACCGACGCGTTTCGCACAATAGCGCTCTCTTGGCGCGAGCTTTCGTGAGTTTCACTAGGTTTGTCGCTCTCGCGTTCGGGGGATTGCGGCGTACGACTCGCGGGTATTGTTGATTCTCGCGCGGTCGGTTCTATCGTTTCGACGACTTGCTCGTCCGTAGTCGCGCGTTCCACTGGTTGTGGCTGCGCGCCTTCCTTAACGAGCGCGGTCTTCGTCGTGTCTGCGATTTCATTGAGCGCAAATTCAAGCGGATCGAGAGACGCGTCGACGTCCGCCTGTTTAGAGAGAACGAGATTATCGCTCTGAGGCGGTTCGCGAAGTTTCTTATGCGCGCCGGACGTCTGCAACTTCGAGATTGACGCGCCGCTTTCCGTTGCGTCGTATAGATCGACGGCGTCTTCGCTACGACTATCGGCGACGTCGGCGAGTTCAGCGTCGGAAAGTCGGAAGTTTGCGCCGCCGCGCTCGAATCCGAGTTCCGTCGCGTTGTCGCTATTGAGTAAGAATCGCCGTTCGGCGTCGGAGTGCGCGACAAGTTCCAGAATCTCGGCGTCGTCGCTGCTCGTTGAATTCTTGTCGTACGCGAAATCGCTTAGTTGCGCGAATCCATTACGAATAAGCCATTGCTTCATGATCTCGGCAACTTGTGTCGCGGACTGCACGCGATTTTCGGGCTTCTTAGCCATCATTTTGGCGCAGATTTCAACTAGGTCGACAGGCGCGTCCGGACGTTCGTTGAAGATGCTCGCCGGTTCTTTACGTTGGTGCGCGAGCAGGCGTTCAGAGATTGTGCCGAAAGGGAAGGGTGGTTTGCCAGTCAGGCAGAAGTAGAGAGTTGCGCCTAGACCGTAGACGTCGGCGCGCGCGTCGACATTGTGGCTGTCGAGCGCCTGCTCAGGCGCTAGGTAGTCTGCTGTCCCGAGAATCTTATCCTCGTCAGGCGCCGAGCCCTGTTTCGTAAAGACGGCGTCGTCGAGTAACGCGAGTCCTAGATCGAGAAGTTTTACGAAGTCGCGTTCGTCGACGAGGATATTTTCCGGCTTGACGTCGCGATGAATTACGCCGCATTTATGCGCGTCCGCTAGACCGAGCGCCGCTTGACGGATGTAGTTCGCAGCGTCTTCGTAATCGAGCGGTCCTTCCTTATCGACGAGCTGACGCAGATTCTGACCTTCGAAGTACTCCATAACGATGTAATGGACGTCTTCGAACCGATCGACGTCGTACGCGCGCACGATGTGCGCGGAGTCGAGCGTCGCGATCGCCTGCGCTTCGCGCGCGAAACGGTCAAGGTACGTCGGGTTGAGACGCTTCTTCGGCAAGACCTTGATCGCGACGCGGCGCTTCATGACCGTATGCTCGCCCAAATATACGGAACTCATTCCGCCGGAACCGAGATGCCCGAGAATGCGGTACTGACGAAGGTAGAAGCCCTTGTACTTGCGCTTCATTAGTTGCCGCGTATGCCACGAGGTTAGCAAGTCGCGTTTGACGAATTCAGCGGCGAGTAGAGTCGCGGAATCGAACGCGCGCGGCGCCTCGCGCTTGATCGTTTCAATCGCGGCGTCGTACTCTTGCGGATCGAGCAGTTCGCTTCGTTTGAGGTAGTCGAGGAACTCTTCTGACGTTAATGCTAGCATAATAAACGCGTTGTTATCTGGAATGGCGAGGGATTAGCTTGCGAGACGCGCGTAGACGAGCGCGCTCTCTCTGCGATTATATCATAAAAACAGCGGCGCGGCAAATACTCTATCGTCTGTCGGTTGCGAATCATAGGAATTTGTCCGACGTCTCCGTTATTCAATAGCGTTGTAGCTCTATCTTGACGCGCGCGCGTTCCAAGGTAAGATAAAGCGGCGGGCGTCGCGCGTTATGCGCGTCGGGGGTTGTTGAACTGCAGATTAGTTGTTATTGAGGTGAGAATGATTTCAGATCGAGGGACGCCTAAGATACCTGCGCGAGTCGCGCGCATAATCGAACTGCTTGAATCCGGCGGCGCGACGAACGTCTTTATAGTCGGTGGTTTTGTGCGCGATTTCCTGTTGGGAATCGAGTCGAAGGACGTCGATATTGAAGTTTACGGACTCAGTTATCGAGCGATCGAGCGTATTTTATCGCCGCATTTTCACGTCGGTCTCGTTGGACAATCTTTTGGCGTTATCAAGGTCGATAATATGATCGACGTCGCGTTGCCGCGTCGCGAATCGAAGGTCGGGCTAGGGCACAAAGGGTTCGACGTTGAGACGTCGCCTAATCTTGCGCCGGAAGAAGCATTTTCGCGTCGGGACTTTACGATCAACGCGATCGGCTTGCGCCGGGACGGCTCTTTTTACGACCCCTTTGACGGTATAGGCGATTTAGAGCGCAAGGCGCTTCGCGCCACGGGACCGGCTTTTAAGGACGATCCTTTGCGCGTATTGCGCGGTATGCAGTTTGCGTCTCGATTCGGCTTCACTATGGACGCTGAAACGATAGCGCTGTGCCGCGAAGTCTTTTCGGAGTTCGACACGCTGTCGGCGGAACGAATCTTTGAGGAATGGCGTAAGTGGGCGCGTAAGAGCGTTCGTCCGGAGCTTGGACTTGACGTCCTGCAGGCGACGGGCTGGCTCGCTGGTTTTCCAGAATTGAACGCGCTTGTCGGCTGTCAACAGAACCCTGCGTGGCATCCTGAGGGGGACGTCTGGGCGCACACGCGTAATGTTTGTATTGAGGCGGCGGCGCTGTTGCGCGAACTTGACCCGGCGCCGACCGACGACGAGCGTGAGAGCGTCATGTTTGCGGCGCTATGCCACGATTTCGGCAAGCCGCTAACAACGAAGCTGGACGCATCAGGCGCGTTGCGCTCTTTCGGACACGCGGAGGCTGGCGCGCCTCTTGCTGTAAATTTCTTAGAGCGCATGAAAGCGCCGAAAAAATTGCAGGAGACAGTCTCGAAACTTGTCGAGTTTCATATGGCGACGCAAAATTTTCCTGACGGCGTTTCAGACCGCGCGGTACGTCGTCTCGCGGCAAAGTTGGCGCCCGCTAATATTGTTCTCTGGGCGACGCTGTGCAAGGCGGACGCGCTCGGGTGCGGGAAGGTCGTTCGGAAACTTAACCGGAATGAGGAGATTCGTTTTCGTAGCGAGCCGTGGTTGGAAGCTGCGCGTCGTCTTGCGGTTGTTAATTCCGCGCCGCAGCCGCTCGTGCAGGGGCGTGAACTGATCGCGCTGGGCTATCGTCCTTCTCCTTTTTTCGGCGCGATTTTGAAGGAGGCGTTTGAGGCGCAATTGGAAGGCGAATTTTTATCGCGCGAGGGAGGCGTTGAGTGGTTGAAAGCGAGATTGCAAGAGTCGTCAGAAAAAAATATGCGCGCGTCTTGAAATCGGTCGCCGGTTGTGGTACGCTATTGTAACCGCGCAGATTGTGCGGCGAAAGTGGCGCGCGGCGCGCCGTCAATTACACTTTGATGCCGAGGAGCAGAGATGAAAAGACTAAATGTCGGAATGTTAGGAACCGGATTCATGGGACGAACGCATTCTAACGCGTTCAACCAAGTTCGTCGGTTTTTCGATCTTCCTTACGAAATCGTTCTGAAGAGTTGCTACAGTCGCGATCCGGAAAAGCTCGCGCGGTTCCAGCAGACCTGGGGCTACGAGCAGTGTGAGACCGATTGGCGCAAAATAGTTGACGACGACGAAATCGATCTAATCGACGTCGTTACGCCAAACTTCCTGCACAAGGAAATGGTAATCGCCGCCGCTAAGGCTGGCAAAATGATCATCTGTGAGAAGCCGCTCGCGATGAATTACGAGGAAGCGCTAGAGATGGAAGCGGCGGTTAAAGAGGCGGGCGTTCCGTCCGCAGTTTCATTCTGCTATCGCCGCAATCCGTCGGTCGCGCTCTTTAAGCAGTTAATTGACGAGAATCGTATTGGTCGTCCTTTCCACTATCGCGCGACGTACAATCAGGATTACACGATTAGCAAGAAGGTTCCGGTCGGGGGCGCTTCGTTATGGCGACTCGACGCGAACGTCGCGGGCAGCGGCGTAACCGGTGACCTGCTCGCTCACTCGATCGACTGCGCGGAGTGGCTCAATGGACCGATCGCGCGAGTCTGCGCTCACACGGAAATCTTCGTTAAAGAGCGTATGAACGCAGTTACCGGCGAATCAACCCCGATTACGATCGACGACGCGTGTATGTTCATGGCGATTTTTGCGAACGGCTCGCTAGGACTCTTTGAGAGCTCGCGATACGCGCGCGGACGCAAGAATTACAATACGATGGAAATGAACGGCGAGAACGGCGCGTGCTACTTTAATCTTGAAGAGCCGGAATACTTGCAATTCTTCCGATACGCCGATCCTGACACAGGTAAAAAGGTCGAAGACCACCTTACAGGCTGGCAGAAGATTCTGGTTACGAATTCCGAGCATCCTTACATGAATCACTATTGGGTTCCGGGCACGGTTATTGGCTACGAGCACTATTTTATCAATCAGCTTGCAGACTTCCTACTCGAGACGTCTGGCGGCGCGCCGGTCTATCCCGTGCCGACGATTGCGGACGCAGTGCGCGTTCAGAAGGTGTGCGACGCCGTGTTGCGTAGCGCGCGCGAAAAGACGTGGGTGGAGCTCTAATGTTTCGCGTCGTAGCGCTTGGCGCTTCGATTGGCTTTACAACCGCGCGCGTATGCAACGGCGCGCGGAGCTTTTGAGCAGAAAGGGCTGGATATGGGGATTCGCTTTTTTTGTCCCAATGGTCATCCTCTGAACGTTAAGACTGAGTTCGCAGGTAAGAAGGGTTTCTGCCCTAAATGCAAAGTCAAGATGCGCATACCGAGCGAAAGTATGCGCGCGAAGGACGAGCACGAATATCACGGTCAGCCAACTGCGGAGCTTATTACAGAAGACGGGTCGGAGCATAAGGATCGCGAGTCGGGTCGCGGCGGCATAGAGCGTAGCGGGCGCGTCAGCGACGGCGTCGAATCTATCATTAGCCGAGTCGCGGCGACGTCGACGGCGGCGCGGATGGAGTCGATGAGGGGCGGCGATTCGCTTTTGGCGCTCGACAATCCCGACGTGTTGTGGTTCGTCTTTACCTCTGAGTCTCAACAGTACGGTCCGGGTACGGGCGCAGATATTCGCCAGTGGCTTAAAGAGCGGCGTATTGGTCCTAAGACTCTTGTTAGGCGTTCAGGTTGGACGGAGGCGCGCGAGGCGAAAGAGGTTTTCCCCTCGAATCTTTTCGCGCTAGACACACCCGACGCGGAGTCTTCTCCCGACGCAGATCGACTAGATCAGGCTTTTCTTGACGATCCGCGATTACTCGAGAGCGACGCGGTTACGCTCAACACGCTTTCACGCCGTCAGAGGAAAGCGCAACGCGCGTTCTATCTGATTTGCGCACTCATTGGACTGATCGCGCTATTGCTCGTCGCGTTGATTGTCGTTATCTTAGCGAAGTAGCTGGAATAACGATCTCTTAAAAGTTGTGAAAAATAGTGAAATCAGCTCTTGGCAAACTCGCGCTTTGTGATACAATAGCGCCGTCGTTGTTGCGACCAATTCGCGGGTATGGTGGAATTGGCAGACACGTCAGATTTAGGTTCTGATGCGCGTACGCGCGTGGAGGTTCAAGTCCTCTTACCCGCATGACCGAAACGTTGATCGTAGTCGATCGACGTTTCGGTTTTTTTATGTAGAAAAGAACGAGCGCGAACGTCATGTTTTGTCCATGACGTTCGCGCTTGTCGTTTCTCTTATCAGGAACTCAGTTTGTGCGCAAGATGTAAGTATTATAGCTTCGGAATCTTGCGATATTTCGCGCGACGATCGTTACCGTAGTTTGGATTCTCTTTGCGCATCATTTCTTCATAGGACGAGAAATCGCCTTCGAACCAGCGCGTTTTGCCGTTTCCTTCGAAGACGAGCAGGTGCGTGCAGATGCGATCGAGGAAGAATCGGTCGTGGCTGACGACGAGCGCGCAGCCCGGAAATTCATTGATCGCTTGCTCAAGCGTGCGCATTGTCGCGACGTCGAGGTCGTTCGTCGGTTCGTCAAGTAGCAAGAGATTGCCGCCTCTCTTGAGGAGTTTCGCGAGGTGTACGCGATTGCGTTCGCCTCCAGAGCACACGCCGACAAGTCGCTGCTGTTGCGAGCCGCGGAAGTTGAAGCGCGAGACGTAGGCGCGGCTGTTCATTTCGATATTGCCGAGCTGGACATGATCGCGTCCGTCGGTGATCTCTTGGAAGACCGTGTTTTCGGGATTGAGCGCGTCGCGGTGCTGGTCGACGTACGCGAGTTGTACGGTGTCGCCGAGCTCGATCGTACCAGCGTCAGGAGTTTCTTCGCCGACGATCATTCTGAACAGAGTCGATTTTCCAACGCCGTTCGGACCTACGATACCAACGACGGCGCCGCGTGGAACCGTGAAGGAGACGTTGTCGAGTAGCGTGATCTTCTGATCGCCTTGGTGAAAGCTCTTGCATAGATCTTTGACGACGAGCACTTTTTCGCCGAGTCGCTGTCCGGGCGCGATTTGGATAATCGCGTCGCTTTTATCGTCGAGTTTCTGTTCGGCGGCGAGCTGTTCGTACGCCTTAACGCGCGCTTGGTTCTTCTGCAATCGTCCTTTGTGGGCGGTCTGAATCCATTCGAGCTCGCGCTTGAGCGTCTTTTGGCGCTGCGACTCTTGCTTTTCGGTAATGCGTAAAATTTCAGCTTTCTGGGCAAGCCAGGCGGAGTAATTGCCTTCGAAAGGAATTCCGCGCGTATTGTCAATTTCGAGTATCCATTTGGTGATATTATCGAGGAAGTAACGATCGTGCGTTACAATAATGACCGTGCCGTGATAATCGCGTAGCGCGCCTTCGAGCCACTGCACGGTTTCTGCGTCAAGGTGGTTGGTCGGTTCGTCGAGTAGTAGCAGGTCGGGTTGTTCTAGAAGCGCCTGGCATAGCGCGACGCGTCTTCTTTCACCGCCTGACAGTTGACGCACGATTGCGTCGTCCGGTGGTAGAACGAGCGCGTCAGCAGCGACGTCGATTTTATGATCGAGTTCCCAGCCTTCGAGATGATCGATTTCCTCTTGGAGTCTTCCCATTTCCTCCATGAGTTTATCGAAGTCGTCTTCCGGGTCGGGGTCTGCCATTTTCATGGAAATTTCATTGAATCGATCAATTTTCGCCTGAATAGGGGCGACCGCTTTCATGAGATTGTCGCGTACCGTTGCGTCTAGGTCAAGTTCTGGCTCTTGCGCGACATACTTTACGGTCATTCCCTTGACGAACTTGACTTCTCCGTCGACGTCCTTGTCGATCTGAGCCATTATTTTGAGTAGCGTCGATTTTCCAGCTCCGTTTTCTCCGACGATCCCTATTTTGGCGCCGTAGTAGAAGGATAGGCTGATGTTTTGTAGAATTGTCTTATCGCCGAAACGTTTCGTAACGCGATTCATCTCGAAAATAAAATGAGGAGCCATATGCGCGGTTCCCTTTCGTTTAATCGGTGTTAAAGCGGTGAGACTTGGAATATACGGTATGGACGCGACCGTCGCGACGTTGGATGACGCCGCGCGTTAGTCGTGCTTATAGGCGAGGAATCGAAAGACGAGCGCGGTCTCGTCGTCTAGCGGCGTGGACGAACCGGTTACTTTCTCCATTTCACTGAAAGTTATTTTAACGAGCTCTTCAGCAGTCGCGTTCTCAGGCGCGCCGTTAAAGATGGCGCCGATTCGCGTTTTGATTTCGCTCGAATCGACGTAATCGGAAGCGAACGCGACCGCAAAACCGTCGGTGCAAAGCGCGACGACGTCGCCGGGCGAGAGCTGGAGCGTCGACGACTTGTACTGCGTGTCAGGCGCGCCGCCCAAAATGAGACTAATATCAGAGTCGAAGAGGCGGAAGACGCCGTCGGCGCCCTTAATGAAAGGCGAAATATGACCCGCGTTAATATATTGCACGCGTCCGGTCGCGAGATCAAGCATACAGAAGAAACCGCTGACGAGCGCCTCGTGCGCGTCGATCGAGAGGTAGTAGTTTGCGCGCGTTACGACCTCGTCAAGCCCGAATTCCGAGAGCGCGAGATTCTTAACGAGCGCCGCCGTCTTCATCATAATGAGCGCGGCGGGCACGCCGCACCCGGAGACGTCGGCGACGTAGAATACTAGGCGCGTTTCGTCGATAAAGAAGAAGTCGTAGACGTCGCCGCCTACGTTCGCTTTCGGATGGTTCTCCGCGTAGACGTCGAACTCCTTGGCGTCGGCGTAGAGTTCGCGCAGATTCGGTTGCGTCGCCATTTGAATGCGATGCGCGAGCGCCATTTCCTCGCGCGTTTTGCGTTCGACCTCTTCCGCCGCGTGCTTTAACGAGTCGACTGTCGCGTTCACGCCGGCGGAGAGTTCGACGAACTCTTTTGTTGAATTGACGTTCACGCGCTCAGAAAGGTCGCCGTTCGTGATCTTCTCAAGGGAGTGATTGATCGCTTCAACGCTCTTAACGAAGAGACCCTGCACGAGATTAGAGACCAGTAAAAAGACGACGAGGAACAGTATAAAATTACCGAGTATGAGTAGGGAAATGATAAGACTGCGATCGCGAAAGACCTCGGTTTGCGGGATGCCGCCGACGAAGAAGAGTTTGTCTTTCTGCTCCGCGAACGTGAAATATACGCGGTCGTTAATGCGCTTGATCGCCGATTTACCAGAAGTAAATTCCAGACCTGCCGGTAGCGGTTCGCCAATTAACTGTTCATTGTCCAGAAAGATAGCCATGAAGCCTTCGCGACCGATTATCGGGTCGACGTAACGCGAGAAGTCTGCGAGTTCGTAGAGTTGTTTAATGCGGGACGCGTCGACTCCGATTTCAATTAATCCCGGCGCGTCCTCGCGCGCTACTCCGGTGTACTTATAATTCTGATGGTTTGTGCCTTCGCTTTCGCGTATCGGCTGCGTAATTTCGAGCTTAGGATTGTCGAGAATCTGAATGAACTCCTTGGCGAATTTACTCGTCTTGTAGTCGAAGCCAATTGACGACTGCGGATAGGCGGCGATGATAATGGCGTCGTCGTTTGCGATACAAATTTCGCCGACGTCGAAAATCCGCGCCATTTCCTCGACGAGCGAAGGATCTTCGACGCAACGTTCGGCTAAGCCAGGATTGTACGCTAGATGCTTCGCAATAGCGTGCGCGACGACGACCGCGTGCGCCGTCGACTGTCGCTCGACGGCGAGGTAGGTCTGTTTGGCGTACTCGGTGCGTTCGAATTCTTCGGTGAACTTTGATTCTATTCTGCGTTTAACTTCTCTTAGACTCGTACGTGTTTCAATCGTAAATGAGAGCGCGAGCGACGCGATAAACGCGAAGGAGGCGTAGACCAAGAGTCGCGAGAGAAACGCGGTTCTCATTGGTTTGTCGGGATCGCTCGAATTGACGCGCGGTAGTATCCGATAGCGCAGGGCGTTGACGAACTTTTGGACAGAGATATTTCCCATGGTATGATGTAATTATAAAAACGGTCGAAAGCGCGCGGCCGACGACGCGAATGCGGCAACGTGTTGGTAACCTGATACTAACTTGCTGGAACGGCGCTCTTATCGAGATGCGCGATAATCTTAATCGCCAAGACGGTCTCGTCGTCCGACGGTTCTGCGTTGTCCGTGAATTGAGCGACCGCAGTAAAGAGCCGTTCGACTAACTCAATTGAAGTTGCGTTTGCGGAAGCGGCGTTGAGCGTGTCGAGCGCGCGATCGTTATCGAAGCATCCCGACATATTAGGCGTCGTCGCCTCCGTTATACCGTCGGTATAGAGTATGAAGACGTCGCCTGGGTCAAGTTGCGTTATTGCGCTCTCGTATTGAGCTTCCGGTTCGATTCCAAGTATTAGATTAATCTCAGGGGCAAAGAGCTCGAATTTACCGTTGGCGCGGCAAATAAAGGGCGCGTTGTGTCCTGCGTTGACATAAGTCATAACGCCTGTTCGGAGGTCGAGCTTGCAGAAGAAGCCGGTAACGAAAGACGAATCGTTATTTTCCGAGAGGTAGTAGTTGGTTGTCTCAACGACTTTCTCGATCGAATAGCCTGAAAGCGCAAGGTTCTTAACGAGCGCCATTGTCTTCATCATAACGAGCGACGCAGGCACGCCGTGTCCAGAGACGTCGGCAACATAAAAGAGAACCGTATTGCCGTCGAGAAAGAAGAAGTCGTACATATCGCCGCCCACGCTCGTCATAGGCTTATTGCGCGCGCAGACGTCAAAGCGCACGCGTTTCGTAAAAAGCTTTTCGAGTTTCGGCAGCGCCGCCTCTTGAATCTTCTTCGCAAGCGCGAGCTCTTCTTGACTGCGGCGTTTAATCTCTTCAACGACCTGTTTGAGCGAATCTACCGTTGCGTTCACTCCGTTGGACAGTTCGACAAACTCCTTGGTGGTCTCGACTTGTACACGTTCGTCTAGTTGACCCTTAGTGATCTTTTCAAGGGACGAGTTGATCGCATAAACGCTGTCGACAATTAGTCGCTGAACAAGCGCTGAGACGAGCGTAAAGATTACGAGAAAGATAAAGAAGTTCGTTATTATGAGCAACAGGAGCGTGAGGCGGCGCGCGGCAAAGAGTTCCGACGTCGGCACGCCGCCAACGAAAAACCAATTCTCGCGTTGTAGTCCGTAAAGAAGGTATTTCTTGTCCCCAATGACCTCAGTGGCAATCTTACCTGGCTCCAATTTCGAAATGTCGATAAGATCAGCGAGTTTGACCTTTGAAAGTTGCTTACCGTTTTCGAAAACGCTCAGAAAGCCGGAATATCCGACGACTGAACTGACGTGACGCGAGACGTCCGCGAGTCGGTACGCTTTCTCAACTTCGACCGCTCGGAATCCAACCTCGACGAAGCCCGGCTTGTCCTTGCGCGGAACCGCTGAGAACTGAAAACGATCCGTCGTCAGCGCGCCTTCAGTCGTGCGAATGTCTTGAGAGATTTCAAGCGTTGGATTGTCAATTATGGCGAGGAATTCGCGCGCTAGGTTCGCGTTGTGATAGTCGTATCCGACGAGCGTCGCGTTCTCAGGCCAAGTAGCCTCGCAGACGCCACGCTCGTTGATAACGTCAATTTCGTCAACTCTCAAATCGCGCCCGAGGACGCCAAGATTCGACGTATTGACGCTTTGATCGTCCGAACCGATGATTTCTGGGTGCGATTCAAGCGCGAGCGCGGCGATTCGCGCGCGAGTCTTTCCAACTTCCGCAGAGCGGCGTTTGAGAATTTCAAGCGTTTGATATGCGTCGCGTGTGTGCTCATACGCCTCCTTGATCTTATTTTCGATCATCATAGTAACTTCGCGACGCATTGAGTGCGTTTCGAAGGTGAGCGACAATAAGAGCGCGGCGACAAAAGCGGCAATGGAATAAACCAAGAGCCAGCGAAGAAATTTTTTGCGCATGGGCGTATTCGAATCGTGGTCTTTTACTACAGGAAACGCGAGGAATCGGAAGATTCTAAACAGACGAGGCGTCATGAGTTGTTAGGTGATCCAAAGTCGTTAAGAACCATGGGCTGTGGGCTAGCGGTTCCATGCGTTCAGTTATAATTTACGCAAAAAGGGATTTTCCAACCTTTCGCGACCAACCGTCGTACTGGAACCGTGCCCCGGTAAGAGGTAAGTCGAGTCTGGCAACGTGAGTAACTTTGACTTAATGGAGTCAAAGAGCGCCATGTGATCGCCGTCGGCAAAATCGGCGCGTCCGACGGCGTTTTTAAAGACGAGATCGCCGCAGAAGACGATAATTGCGTCCTCGAGCGTGAGCTGGTACAGGACGTGCCCGACCGAATGTCCGGGCGTTTCAAGCGTCTTAAAGGTCAAATTAGCGACGGTGAATTCTTCGCCGTCTCGAAGCGTAACTTCGTACTCGCTCTGGACGTGTGGAAATCCGAAGGGAGCTGAGAGATTCGCAACGGGATCGCTGAGCTTGTACGCTTCGTTTTCACCGACGTATACCTTCGCCTCCGACCATTCCGCTTTAAGTTCCGATAGTCCCGCAAAGTGATCGCAATGCCCGTGCGTTATCAATACCGCAACGGGTACGAGCGCATTTGCGCGCAGATATTCGAGAACGACTCCAGCGTCCGGTCCGGGATCGACCACGACGCACTCCTTAGCGCCGCGTATATGCACGACGTAGCAGTTTTCATCGAAGTCTGACAGTACGAAGGATTTGAAAACGAGATCGGATAGTTTCATAACGAGGCTCTCTACTGCGCGACGGACTATTCGTTCATGATAATGAATACTAGTAGCTTTTGGGGACCGTGAACGCCAAGTACGAGCTTCTTTTCAATATCTGCGGTACGGCTTGGACCTGTGATAATCGCGATTTCGCCATGTTGTTCCGGCGTGAGTTTCGCAGCTATTTCCGACCATGCGTGCGGCAAATTCTCGCGCAACTGACTAGCGCGCGCGATAACGAGGCACGCGGGCGAGAGGTAAAAGAGTAAACGTTCAAACGCGGACCGTCCCTCCGCGACGCACGAACCCGTGTCGGCGAGCAATGCGAGCGGCGCAATCAGACTGGCGGTCATTGGTTCGTAATCTTTCGGGTCGACTTTGGGCTCTTCCGGGGTATTGAGAATCTTCCAAAGGTCTTGCGGAAGCTGATTTGCAATCTGCTGGGTGAGTTCGTTTGGATACACGCCCAGCATATGAGGCGCATTTTTACCGTTCGATTCGGCAATTTGCTTGAGCGCGTCTGCAATCTTTTGCGCGGCGTCGTTTAGACTATCGCACAGGAACGCCTCTCCTGCGACCGACTTGAGATTTTGCGCAAAAGTATCGGCAAGCTCTTGCGGAGCGAGTCCTTTAACTTCCCAGATGAGCGGCAGTTCCGGTTCGACCATATTGGAGGCGTCAAGGTCGCGTAACGCGTCTTTGACACTATTGAGAATGGCTGTTCTGCTATCCATTTCAAACGCCTATATATGAATCATTCTACACGTAACGGAATAATTTCGACGGAGCGTCGCGCCTGCCGACGCGATAATCGGACCGGCTCGACCTCTCTATTTTACGCTTTTTTAATAGATTTAAAAGGTCTGAGTTATTTTTTTACGCGTCTTTTAGCAAGAGCGTCAGTCTATGTCGCACACTCGAACGTACGATCGCTACGTCGCGCACAATAAAAAAGCGCCGCCCCCTAGGAGACGGCGCGTATGAACGGATAATCTTCGTGCGACCCCTATCCGGTTCGAGATCGCGTTTTATTTATAGGACGCGAGATCGAGGTAGAGGAGTACTGAGGCGGCGACGAAGAATAAAAAGCTCAGTAGCAGTACGAGCGTGTAGACGTCCTTCGGCGCCTTCTGCTTTGCGGGCTTTCCTACGCTCGCGGCGGGAGAGTCGAACGCTTGTGAGTCGCTCGGACCAAACAGGTCCGAGGAGCCTAGCGTTGTGGAATTGTCAAATCCTTCGGTAAAGGCGTCGGACGACAGATCGTTGCTAGTTGACTTTCGCGGCATAAACGCTGTCTCCTTCCATCATGACGCCCTGACGATACTCGGGTAGAACCCTGCACACGGCGCGATTTGGTTCGACAGAAACGACCTCTATCTTGCCGAGATAGGAATCGCCGCGGCGAACGTCGAGACGATTATTTTCTGCTAGTCCGTCGTCTGAACCGATCGTAATAAGCAACATTCCGTCGTAATCCTTACTAACGTTTTGAATCGTGCCCTCACATGCGAATTGCGGCAGTTCGCTATAATCGTTGGGATCGGTCGACATACCGTTTTTATTGAGAATGCCGATCATTTCGTCGAGCAGTTTCTCCAACGCTTCTGTCTTCTCGCTCAGATCGCCGTACTGCGTTGAACTCTCGTGGAGTTGTTCGACCGCCTGCGCAAGCTGTTGGAGATAAGACCCGCGCGCCTGCGTCGCTTCGGCAAGGTTCTTGCTGGTGGTTTCGAGCTCAGCGCGATAATCGGCGATGAGTTCGTTGTTCGCTATGATAATGTTCTCTTTCGCGGCGATTTCTTCTTGGAATCCCTTATTGGTGGCGGTCAGCTGTTCATTTTGCTTTTCAAGGTCGTCCGCCTTCGTTTTGAGCGCTTCAATCGCTTGAACGTACGCTTGCGACTCAGCGGCGATTTTGGCATTGAGTTCCGCCTTCTGCTCGTTGAGTTGCTTCTTCTGAGCTTCGACTTCGTCGAGTTTCGCTTTTAACTCATCGCTCTTAGCCTTCCAATTATGGTGCGAGGCAAAGGACATAGCGGAGACCGTCAGACAGACGACGCTCATCAACGCAATGATACCGACGAATATTTTTCCCACTAAGTTCATTAGGAACGTCTCCTTTAATCGAAAGAACGACTCGTCGTTCTGACGGTTGTTATTTTTATGCTAGCAATGGAAGGGCTTTTCCGGAGGCGTTCCATTTCAAGCGCGCGCTTTGAGAACGCTCCTCCGCGCGCTGCCGAACCGAAACGACTACGCGTCTACAACAAGCCCTTTCCATTATAGTCAAGGGTGAACGCGCTTTCATCCTATATTTCCAAAAAAGGGACGAATTTTCCCAGATTGATTGATTTTTTTTGATTATAACGGATGTAATGATTGTAAGAGGTGTAGTTAGCTCCACCGTCATTTCGCGTTGACATTGTTCATGACGCGGTCTCGCGGGGTCGGGCGTTTGGGGAACGGGCGCAGTTCAATGCGCAGAGTCGAACCGTCGTAAGCGGCGCGCACGACGTTCGACGGCGTTCCGTTGATAAGGTCGAGTGAAGTTCCATGCACGTGTCCGGCAAAAACGCCGAGCGTGTTGGGCGCGTTAATAATAGCGTCTCGAAATTCGTAGGTAACCGAGGTATGTCCCTCAGCCGACCATCGCGGTCGCCGTTCGCTTTCCCAGTATCGGTCGTGTTCGGCGTTGAAATCCGGGTGCCCGATTGCATAGTCGAGGTCGCGTTCTGGCGCGAAGAGCGGTATGTGCAGGAATACAAGGGTAGGTAGCTCTTTGGCGAGTTCTTTTTTGAGGAAATCTAACTGTTTCGGCAGAATCTCATTGGTCGAGTCGTCGATGAAGAGGAGGTTGACGCCTTTAACGACGCGCGAGTACGCGAGTGGATCGACGCCGTCGGGATAGAGCGGCTTGAGCCTCTTTTCGATCCAGTCGTCGCGCAGTTCTTTTTCTGTTCCAGGCAGTCCTTCGTAATGCCAGTCGTGGTTGCCGCAAGTGTAATAGTACGGCGTTTCGGTCGATTCCAGTTTTTCCTTGACGAATTCGACGGCGAGTTGGGACGGGAAGCTAACGATATCGCCCGTTAGCGCTAGCGCGTCGTAATCTTGCCTCTTCACGTTTTGCGCGATTTCGGCGAACATTTCCGTCGGGTTAGTGTCTTTTCCGTCACTAAAGCGCTTGGTGTGGTTGTACGCCTTTGCCATTCTTGCGGAAAACTCTTGGAACTCCCTGTCGCGATCGTCTTCGAGATAGAGGTGTGAGTCGGAGATTTGCAGAATATTGATCTGTTCCGTAATAGCGGACGAATATATTTTCGCCGTCCTGCCGTCGCACGCGAACGAGAATTGTTCAAAACTAGGTTTAGGCTCGAGGATAACAGGGTCGGCTTTAGAGTAATTCGCCGCGCCGAGCGCAGTTGCGGCTGTTGCGGCGCAGAAGAATTGACGACGTGAAAGTAGTGGGCGCGTCATAATTGGATCCTTGTAAAAACGAATGAGATGGCGTCCGAATAGGAACAAAACGCAAAATGGAATCTCAATGAGACTATGGCGCTAATCGTCTGCGGTTTAGCGGGTCGGCGTCTTACGCTGTTCCGGACGCTTAGGGAAAGGACGCAGTTCTATGCGTAGCGTGGAACCGTCGTAAGCGGCTCGAACGACATTTGACGGCTTGCCGTTCACGAGATCGAGCGTGTTCTGGTGGATGTGCCCGGTGAAGACGCCGAGCATATTCTGAGCGGCGAGCAATTCGTCGCGGAACGAATAAGTAACGGCGGTATGTCCTGCTTCGGGCCACTGCCGACGTCGTTCGACGATCATGTTGCGATCGTGAGCGGCGTTCCAGTCTGGGTGTCCGACGCCGTACCCGACGCTTCGTCCCGGCGCGTATAGCGGAATGTGCATAAAGACGAGGGTCGGGATGTTCTTGGCGAGCTCTTGGCGTATGAAATCGAGTTGTTCGGGCAAAATTTCGTAGATTGAGTCGTCGACCATGAGTAGGTTGACGCCGTTGACGATTCTCGAATAGCACAACGGGTTGACGCCGTCAGGGTAGAGCGGCTTGAGCCTTTTTTGAATCCATTCGTCGCGAAGTTCCTTTTCGGAACCTTCCATTCCCTCGAAATGCCAGTCGTGATTGCCGCTCGTGTAGAAGTATGGGACGCCTGTAGCTTCGAGTTGTTCTTTTGCGAAATCGACGCCCGCCGCCGACGGAAAACTAACAATATCTCCGGTGAGCGTTATGGCGTCGTAATCCTGTTTTGCGGCGTTTGACGTAATTTCCTGGAACATTTCCGTCGGGTTAGTTTCCTTTCCGTCGGTTGCGCGTTTGGTGTGATTGTACGCCTTTGCCATACGATCTGAGAACTGTTTGTACTCTTCTCCTCGCGCGTCGTCTAGGAAGAGGTGCGAGTCTGAGATTTGGAGAATATTGACTGGTTCCGAGATAGCGGACGAGAAAATCTTGGCGGTTTTTCCGTCGGACGCGTAGGAATATTGTTCGTAGCTGGAGGCGCAATTTGCGCGCGCGTCCTGCCCGCGCAAATTAGCGGTCGCGAAGGTTGTTGCGGCGAGGGCAGAAGCGCTAAAGAATTGTCGGCGTGAAAGATTCGATTGCGTCATTTCTCATTGACTCCTTGTCGGCATAGTCGACGGTTGGCGTAGCTCGTTTACTGCGCGGCGAAACGGAGCTATCCGAGTTCGGTGAATTGGAGGCGCTCGCTGAGCGCGTGTTCCTTTTTGAGGAGCTCTTTACTATTGAACAGCACGATGTGATCCCATGGCAACTCGGCGTCGAGCGAGTAAGGCGTGTGCGCAATGAGGTCGACGTCAAGGTTATGTTGCGCGATTGCGCGCTCCCAAATTTCAGGGTTGAAATGTTCGTGCCATGGATCGAGTCTTGCGCCCAATCTCCACGCGGTTTCAACAACGCGTCCGACGCGTCGATCGCCGCGCGTGAGCAGACCTTCGAGCAGGCTGACGTTGAGCGCGTGGTACTTAACTTCGACGGATCGCTCGCGCCGCGTCGAACGCAGAATACGGTGCGCTTCGGTGAAATACTTGCGCGTTTGCATCGCTTCCCACTGTAGCGGCGTGTGCGGTTTCGGCACGAAGTTCGAGACGTTCGCAACGACCTGCGCCCACTTGCCGCGCACTTCTTTGCTGAGCCGACAAATGTCGTTAGCTAGCGCCACGATACCGACGAGATCGTCTTCTGTTTCTTTCGGGAATCCGCACATGAAGTACATTTTAATGCGCGCGAATCCGTGTTCAAACGCGGCGCGGCATCCAGCGAATAGGTCGTCGTTCGTCACGCGTTTGGCGATTCGGCGCCTCATTTCGTCGCGCGCGGCTTCCGGAGCGACGGTCAGGCTCGAGGAGCGTTCCGTTGTGAGTTCCTGCACGACCGAGCTGAGTTGATGATTAACGCGCAAACTTGGCACGGCGAGCGAAACGCCGCAGGGAGCGAGCGCGCCGCTGATGCGCGCGAGCGCGTCCTCGAATTTGGGGTATTCGCTCGACGAAAGGGACAGCAAGGTCGCCTCGTCCACGCCTGTGTTCGCGCTTGCTTCACGAATCGTTTCGATTATGAGGTCGACGGATCGCGTCCTTATGGGACGTTTAAGTTGCGTGCTCTGACAGAACCTGCATTTCTGAGGGCATCCTCTCATAATTTCGACGGAGATTCGATCCTGTACGCTTTCGATGAGCGGAATGAGCGGTCGCTTCGGGGGCGGGAACGCGTTGAGATCGCGCACGATCGCTGAGTGAATATACTCGTTGACGTCGTCTATAATCGGTCGCGGTCGTTTAGCGCGCCCAGTTGCGTCGTATTCCACGCGATAGAATTCGGGCGCGTACGCGCTTGGTATGCGTTTGACGAGCTCTAGAATCATTTCGCGTCGGATAGCCTTGGCGCGTTCGATCGGGAGCTCTTGACGATCGAATTTGCCATTTTCGGAATGTAGCGCGCGTTTGACGCCGTATTGCTCTTTGAGTTGCGCCCATAATTGCAACGCTTGCGGCAACGATTCTTCGCCGTCTCCTAACAGGAAGACGTCGATAAAGTCCGCCATAGGCTCGGGATTGCTTGACGCCGGTCCCCCCGCGACGACGAGCGGCGCGTCGACTCCGCGTTCTTCGCGCCTAATGGGAATTCCTCCGAGGTCAAGCATCGTTAGGACGCTCGTGTAACATAGCTCGTACTGTAATGTGAAGCCGACGACGTCGAACGCATTGAGCGGGGTAAAGGTCTCGAGCGAATAGAGCGGCAGACAGGCGTCGCGCAACGCAGTCTCGAAGTCTGGACTTGGGCAGAAGGCGCGTTCGCAGGAGAGTTCGGCGCGACTATTAACGACGTCGTAGAGTACGGCGAGCGCTATGTTCGACATTCCGATAGAGTAGACGTCCGGAAAGCAGAAACACAACCTCGCTTGAACTGATTCCGCCGGTTTGACGATCTGCCCGACCTCGCCTCCTATATATTGACCCGGCGTGCGGATATCCGGCAACAACATACTTTCAACGGAGCGTCTTAATTTCGTGTCAAAAAAATACGGTTGCGTCATGACTCTAGTATTATCTAAGCGCGGCGCGCTAATTCATAATGTTAAAAAAGCTCTGCGCGCCTAAGCGCGACGAACGACGTCATTATAAACCGAGCGCGTAGGAAATTCAAGCGCCCGAGGCGCGGCAATTGACTCGGCGTAAAATAGCGCTCGCCGAGCGTCCAATTGGCGCTCGGCGATGCGAAGTAGTCGTGCATTACCAGAAGCGGATTCTGTCGAGCGTACGATTAAAAACGCCTTTTTTGGAATCTTGCGTCGCGTTCGGTTCGGGGTTCGTCGCGACCGGTTCGACCCGTTGCGGTCGATTGGCTAGTAACGGCGAATCGTCGGGAATTTCCTCCTGCAGCAGTCTTCTCCAATATCCATCGAGCATGAACATGACGTCGACCACACGCGATTTATTGGCGCGGAATTCCGCCGTATTGATCATCCGCATGAGTTCCGGTTGTTCCGATTCCGCGAACGCGAGTTTCGTTAAGCGTATTTTATCGAGCCATAGTTCTCCTGGACCGCATAGCTCGAACCGAATCGAGAGCTCTTGAAATCCGTCGAGCGGCAGTCTGTCAAATAGCGCGAAGGCGTCGACCCACACGACCTGATCGAGATTATTAGGGTCTTTTAACGCCTTTTCTTTTTCTGATAGAATACGCTTTTCGAGCGGTACGCGTCGGGTAAAAAGTTCTCCGTTGCGCAGTCCAACGAGGCAAACGTAAAGGGGTAGCGCTTGCGCCTCGCGTCGCGTGCCGACGAGCGCTTGTATGCACAATCGTCCTGTCGTAGGCGCGATAAACGGCTGACAAATTACGCCGCCAGAATTCTGACTTGACGAGATTTTCAGACTAGCGCGACCCTCGCGCGCGACGGTTGAATCGAGTTGAACTTGCACGTCGTTCGGTCCGAACGCGCGCCAGCCTGGAATTTGGGATAAGTCGTATTCTGAACTTCGGGGCTCGGGCGCCGCAGGAGTCGCTTCTGGTTTGCCTGGCGTCTTGAAAAGTGGAATCGACGGCATTTCAAGCCCGAGAAGTCCGTTTTTATCCTGCTTGGCTGCGTTCGCGTTTGCGTTGTCTTTCTCGGCGTTCTGTTCACGTTTGGTAAAGGACTCTTCGAAATTTCCATTTCGTAACGGTTGCTCGACTCCCGCCTTTGCGACGAGCGCGCGATCGACGAATCCCTGAACGGCGTGAAATAGTCTTCCGTCCGCGCCGCAAATTTCATTTGGTCGCGTAACTTCAATCGTTTCGATCGAAGCGTTTGGATCTTCTATTCTAATTGCGGACAAGTCGTACGGAGTCGCGGCATAGTTCCATACGATCGCGTTGCTCAGCGGGGTCGGTTGTTCGACGCTCAGACCGGTGTAGGTTTCATACTTGGCGTCTCCGCGTCTTTTAACAGTCATTTTGACGCCGACGTGGAAGGGCGCGACGTTTAACAGGTAGATCCAGGTCTCTTTTTCCGAGCGGTAAAACCTTGCGATAATCGGTTGCAGAGTCTTATCGTCGTTTGCGCCGTTCGTAGGTTCTGCATTTGCGGCGCTCTTGGTATTTTCCTGATCTTGGCGCGGCGTTTGATCGGCGACGTTCGGGGACCAGTTAGTAAAATTCGTCGCCGGTAGGCTCTTAAAGACGTAGATCCATTCGCGCAACGCGTCCTCTTCGCCGAAGACCGGTCGTTCTCCACCGTCTAGGAAGCAGAATTGATCCGACGCGACGAGCGCGCGCGCGAACCGACGACGATTGTCGTACCCGGAGGGCAACGCGCGCGTCTGAAGTTCGGATACGGTCGGTCTAAACGGACTTGTCGCGTTGAAGTCGTACAGCGGGCGCTTTTCCGCGCGGTGCAGGAACACTGCGCCAGGGTAGGCGAAACCGTTTGAAAAGAGGGCGAGCGCCTCCAAGGAGGCGAACTGATCCGTCGTAGCCGTTTTTGCGAGCGGGAAGGTTGGCGCGACTATTTCAGGGCGTAGTAGCGCTATCGTGCTGTCGTAGTTTTCGTTAATAGGCGCGCCTGATACGTACGCTACTTGGCTTATTCCAGAGCCGTTCGACTTATAGGGCGCGGTTGCGTAGCGCGCCGGGTCGAGTCCGACGAGACGAAACGCCTCGCGCAATCTTGATCCTCCGCTGAAGCTGGGATATAGCGTCGCTTTACAGTACGGTCCTTCCAACGCATTGTTGGCGAGCAGATAGAGTCTCGTGTCGGGTCGTGTCGCGGCGGCGGTTTCGCGCACCTTGCGATAGAATCCGTATAGCGCGTCGACACGCCACGCGAGCCACTCGTTTAGACAGACGTCGCGAATGAACTCCGCGCGCTGACGATAGCGATCCTCTCCCTTAGCAAGCAGTAGTTCCTGAACGCGCCGTCCGCTCTGTCCCGATAGTCGCGTCGTTAGATTCGATTCGCGCACGAATCTCGCGATCGTAACGTCGTCCATGCCCATATAGACGTCGTCTGGCAGCGCGAGCCATCCGTCGGCGCCGAGGTCGAGCGCGAGCCCGCCGAAGCTGTCGTAGGGCGCGCATCGCGCCATGAGTTCTGATACGAGAGCGAGCGCGACTTTTTCAACTTCTGGATGTAAGACGTTGTAATACTGAGCGGCGCCGTCTTTGCCTTTGCGTACGTCGCTTGCGCGTTTCCCGTTGGGTCCGATCCACTCGATTCCTTCTAACGCGGCGCGCATTTCAGGCTGCGCGCGCATTGCGAGCGCGGCGTCGAGCCGCCTTTCGAGCGCTGGGATCGTACCGTTGAGTTTGAGCATTGGCACCAGAGATTTATTGCGCGACTCAAATCGTGCGAGTAGGAACGCGAGTACGTCTTTACGAGTAGGATCGCCGCCGGTTGCGAGATAGACGCCTCCGTCATATCTCGGCGAGGGATTGAGCGTTACGCTCGGATACAGCGCGGAGCCGTCCGCGACGACAGCAAGCGTCATGGCGTCGAAATTATTCGCGGACAGGTAATATAGCGCGCGCGAGACGCTCTGGTCGAACGCGCGCCAATCTTCTGCGCCGTTGAGTCCGAAATAGGACGGCGCGCGCGTCGACGAGAACTGATCGCAAAGGCTTGGCGTCGTTAGCGCGAGTCCGAAGATACGACCGCGATTAGGCGTCGAGCCGACAACGCCGTTCGCGTTCGCGCGATAGACGCGAATTTGCCCGTAAGCGCACGCCGTCTTTTCGGAACAGTTAGCGAGTAGAATAATAGGCGTTTTCGTTTGCGGCCAGAATAGCGCGGCGTATCTTGCGACGTCCTTTTGAGCGCGATCCGAAAGCGCGTTTTCCTCCGTAACGAACCCCAGATCGAGCGCGGACGGCATGAGCGCGCCGTATTGATTCGGTTCCAGAATACTGACGGCGAGTTGTTGCGTGAAGCTTTTAGGGTATTCAATTTCCAGCAAATGCGGTTGTCCCGGCGCCTGAATCGGAATCGGGTACGCTTCCCAGGATATACGCTCGCATTGCTCGCCGTTCATAAAAGCGTCGATCTGAGCGCGGGACTTTTCCTGATTGGCGGGGAGTTCGAGTCCATTCGGTTCGAGTCGCATAAACTTCGTTTGGGGCGGCGCGAAGAGCGCGAGTTCGTTCTGCGTAAAAGGTCGCGAGCGTCCTGATGAAATCGGACGATCCCAAAGGTTGACTGAGAGTCCCCAGAGACTGCGATCGAGGTTGCGCAGAAAGCGATCGAATTGATCGCGTTCCCAGCGTTGAACGAACTGACGCCTGAAAAGGATATCTTCGCGTTCGAGCGCGCGTTTTTCATCGTCTATTTTGGGAACAATAGCGCGAAGATTGACCCCGAAATGTCCGTTGTTCTCGGAACTGGACGCCTGACCCAACGCGATCGCGTCGTCTGTCGGCGCGGTGGCGGCGTGATCAGAAGCGGAGACGCTAGGTCTTATTTCGAGATAGTTCGGCTGCAAGCCTTGCAGTAATCCGTTGGCGTCCTCGCTTTCTGCTGCGAAAGTCGAGCGCAGTAGCGCGCCCGGCTTATCGGCGTTAGGCGCGCGCTCTGTTAATTTTCGGAAGGGTAGTAGCCCGCGTTTAGAGAAGGACTTTCGCCATGAAGAGTTAGTCGGGTCGATCGTTTCCACTAGCTCCATTCTAAGATCGGCGTCAATGGCTTCTAACGACGCGCTCGGCTCGACGACGCGCGCCGTTGATCGCACGACGAATTGCACGGCGCGCCGTGCGAGAATTTTAGCGCGCGGCTTCGCTGAGGTCGGTAGCGCGAAGGTCGATTTGGCGCTCGGTTTCGCGTGCAGTTCGAGCGTGAGTTCGACCACCCCTTCTTCCTGCGGCGCGGTTAAGTCGAAGACAAAGGGATTAATATTTGCGTTTGGGTCGTGCGCAAAAGCGTCGATCTGGCGCAACGTTTGCGCGGGGACGTTTCGCGTTTCTCTCCAGAACGGTTCCGATTCTCCTAGCTTCGTAGCGTATGCGACGAGCGCGACGTCTTCTGTAATCCTTGCGGAGCACGATCTTGGCGCCGTTAGCGTTCTAACGGTTTCGTTTGGCGCGAAAATAGTCGTTTCCTGCAAACTTGCGCCGTTGGGGTCGAGTTTTGCGACGATAGTCGGCAGGTCGTCAGCCGGGGCGCGCGTAATTTCGACGGCGGCGCCGTTCTCATCGATTGGAATGCGCGTTGCGGAATCGACAAGCCGATCGATAAAGACTGTCTTAGCGACGACGAGCGCGCCGGTCGCGCGATTGACGAGTTTGACGTCGAGCCTTGCGTCGTTTGGCGAAAAGATAGTCGCTTCGACGCCGCAGAAGTTTGACGGCGCGCGCGTATGCAGCGCAAGAGCGTTGCGCGATTGATCGGCGTATTTGAAGTCGGTTGGCGCGGTTACAGAGTTGCCGAGCGGGGTTAAATCGTCAAAGATTCCGCGCGAGAGCCTTATTTCTCCGTCCCAGTTTGTCGGGGTCGTAGCAGTAACGGAGAAATCGAGTCGCATGAGTCCCGGTCGGAAAGTTACCGTTTGCGCATTTACGCTTTGCTCGACAGATTGCGCGCGTCCCTGTGTCGCGTGCGCGCCTAGAATAGCCGCCATGATAAGCGCGGCGCACGCTTGTAAGACTCCGGTAGTTTTTAAAACAGTAATAGGCGGCATGAGTAACAATCCAGGACTAACGACGCGACATGATTAGCACGGGAACGGAAAACGCCTCCGTCCATTCTGGATGGTAACGTATTTTGCCCTTGACGTCCAGAGCTCTTTTTGAAATTCTCATGACCTTCGGTTCGCTTGACGAGTTTGGCGCGAGCGATACAATCATTGTGGTTTGCCGCGTTACTTTTTAAGGAGGAAGACAATATGAAGAAGACGTTGCGTGAAAGTCTGCTTTTATACGGTATAACGTGCGCCGGCACGGAACTGACGACTTTAACGCGCCAAGTGGAAGAAGCGCTGATCGGCGGCGCGACTATGATTCAGTTGCGCGAGAAGACGCTTGACCGCGCGGAATATCTGCGCAAGGCGCTCGCGGTTGGCGCTATTTGCCGTCGTTACGGCGCCCCCTTTATTGTCGACGATTCACTTGAGGTCGCGCTCGAGAGCGGCGCGGACGGACTGCACGTTGGTCAGGACGACGTTTCAGTATCCGAAGCGCGCGCGACGTTGGGCGATGATAAGATTGTCGGGGTTTCTGCGAAGACGGTAGATCAGGCGCTGGCGGCCCAAGAGTCTGGCGCGGATTATTTAGGAGTCGGCGCGATTTATCCGACGCAGACGAAGGAAAACCCTATTATGACAAGCGTCGAACGTTTAAAGTCGATCTGCGCCGCCGTTCGCTTGCCGGTCGTTGCGATCGGAGGTATTAAGAAGGATCGTCTGGCGCCTTTGCGCGATTCGGGCATATGTGGCGTCGCCGTCGTAACGGGCATATTTTCAGCGCCTGACGTTCGTTTAGCAGCGTCGGAGTTACGCGCAGCGACTGAAGCGCTCCTTTTGAGTTAGAGGATTGATCGATATGGCGAAACAACACAAGGGGTATGCTCTAGAATGCGTAATCTTCGATCTTGACGGCACGTTGCTCGACACGATGACGCAATGGAATTCTTTGGGAATCGAGTATCTTAAATCTCGCGGCGTTGTTCCTGACGCGAGTTTACTCGATAAAGTTGGCACAATGTCGCTTAGGGAGAGCGCGATCTATTTTAAAGAGGAGTACGGTCTCGATCTTTCGTTGGACGAAATTCTCTCAGAAATGCGCGGTATTCTCACGACGTTGTATCGCGAGACGGCGCGCGTTAAACCGGGAGCGATCGAGACGCTTGCTTTTCTTAAATCGCGCGGCGTAAAATTAGGCTTGGCGACCGCGACGTCGAGCGAACTTGCGCGCGCTGGGCTAGCGCGTGTCGGCGCGTTGCAGTTTTTCGATTGTGTTCTCTCGTGCCGTGATCCCGAGATCAACGCGAGTAAAGGTCATTCCAAGATCTTCGACGTCGCTCTTGCGCGTCTTGGAGCTGCGCGCGCTAACGCCGTTGTGGTTGAGGACGCGCTCTACGCAATTCAAACGGCGAAGCAGGCGGGATACTGCGTCGTTGCGATCGAAGACGAATCTGAGCGGACGCGGCGCACCCAGATTCAGTCCCTTGCCGACGCCTATGCGCGCGATCATTCGGAGCTTCTGAGCTACTTCAAACGCCGCCTTTCAGTAGCGCGCTAGCGCTGGAAACGCCCGCGACGGACGAACGAGTTCCGTTGCGGGCGTTTCTTATCCGCCTAATTTAGCGCGTATGATAGCTAGAACTCTAGCTCCACGTCGTCTAGCTCTTCGAATACGGCGTCGAGTAGCGCGGTCGATTCAATCGAGTACTCCTCGGGTAGCGCGACTTCTGACTCGAGCCATTCCGAGCGTTTATTGGCGTCGCTAATAATTCTCACGCGCAACTGGTAAAAATAGTCTGGACGCGCTTGAATAGCGAGTTCATTTGTCGAAGTCGAGGCGATTGGTTCCCAGGTCGCTTCTTCGATGAGTTCGGCGCTGCCGACGGCGCGTCGAAATTGCGTTTCGTATTGCGCGACGTGCGGCGAGTCCGTCCATACGAAGGTCAGGGTCGAGGACGCAGGATCGTATTCCTGGACGTTGATTTCATCGATCGGCACGACGGTCGGCTGGTCGTTGAAAGTCAGCGTTTCGCTCCATTGCGAGCGCTCCCAGTTGACGCCGATCGAGCGGATGCGGAACTGATAGTACGAGTCTTCATGTACGAGCGTTGCCACGCGGCTCGTCGCCGCGACGATCGCGCTCTTGTTCCATGTGTCGGACCATTCTCCGTCGTTGTCGGCGCGCCGATATTGCACTTCATAGAAGAGCGCGTCTTCTGCGGCGTCCCAGGACATTTCGAGCGTTCTCGCAACGCGATCGTAATTCGCACATTGGAGGTTCGTCGGCGCGTCAAGAGTCTCTAATTCTGCCGCTTTAAAGGCTAGCGAGTCGCTCCATTCCGAGACGGCGCCGTTTTCTCCTAGCGCGCGCACTCTGAAGAGGAAGTATGAGTCCTGATCGACTCGGGTCGCGGTTCGCTCGTTGACGTCAACGATTTCAGCGAGCGCCCACGCGCCGGACCAGTCTTCGGAGTCGGCGCGCTTGTATTGCGCCTCGTAGCCAGTAGCGCCCTCGACGGCGGTCCAGGTTAGGGGTAGCGTTTTCGCGTTGTAGTCGTATAGACCGTACGAGAAATCTTTCGGGGTCTCTAACAAGACGGTCGATTCTTCGGCTCTGAAAATCAGTTCGTCGCTCCATAGCGTATACGAACCGTCCGATTTGATCGCGCGGACACGGAAAAGATAGTAGGAGGTAGCGTTGACGCCGGTCGCGATTCGCGAGTTCGATTCGACGATCTCCGCCAGTTTCCACTCGTTCGCCAGGTCGTCCAAGGAATCGGCGCGTTTGTATTGCACTTCATACTGCGCGGCGTCGTCGACTGTAGACCAGGTTAGCGGTAGCGTTCTGGTCGCAGGATCGTAGTCGGCGTATACAAACTCCGAAGGCGCCGGGTCAAGTTGGCTTGGTTCTCCGACGTAGCAGTTGACGATTTGCGTTGCGTCCGTTAGCGTTAAAGTTGCGACGCGCGTATCCTTTGCCCCGTCGAATTGCAGACTCGATTCCGTGCCGACGACGAGTTCGTCGACTGTCCATCGATATTCCTGCGCGTTGGAGTCGGCGAAATCGACGACGCCCGCGAAATCTTCTGGCAGATAGATCGCTTCGAGCGCGGTATTCCATAGCGCGAGGTCGGCAACTCGGGAATTTCCAGCGAGGTTAATCGTGAGAACGGGTATTTCCTGCGCGCGCAAGGTAACGAGAATCGGAGTTGTTGTCAAATTGAGTTCGGCAAGCGGATTACTCGCGCAATTCAGGTACGTTAGTTTCGGCGTGTTGGCGAAGTCAAGGTTGGCGAGCTTGTTGCGCGCGCACGAGAGCGAACGCAATTCAGGTAAATTGGCGAGTTCGAGGGTCGACAGATTGTTGTCGTCTACATTGAGTTCCGTTACAAGTTGCGAGTTGAGCTCGACCCCGGTTAGCGAGTTCTTAGCGACGTCGACCTTTGCCAGCTGATCGCAGTCGGGTAGGTTCAAGGCGCCGACAAGTCCGTAGTTGCGCCATTCAATTTCCGTAACGCGCATTTCGCCTTCGACGTTTTTCCATACGAGTCCGGCGAGTTCTTCTAGCATATCGGGACTGTAGACGTCGCCGAACGCATTAGCAATTTTGTCGCCGTTTTTAACGCCGTCTTCGTCCTTAATTTCAAGGAACGCTTTGAGCGCGTTCCAATCTTCGACGTTATATCCCTCCGGCACGTATTGGTCGGCGTTCTGGGCAAAGGATACGTCGACGGGGCGGCTGTTCTCCGTCTGGTCGCGCACGACGTTTAGAGCGATAACGCGCGCGATCGTTTCATATTCGACGTCGGCGGTCCAGCTTGTTTCTTCGGTGGACTGCACTTTTCGTGTCCAAGCGAGTCGGTCGGAGGAGTCGTGCGTTAGCGTGTAGATCGTGAACCGAGCGGCGTCTCCTTTTTCCCAGGTTATTGTCTCGTTTGGCTGAACGCGGAAGTCTGCGACTTCGTCCCGAGTCGTTAGGTTGGTCGCGCGAACTCGATAGGCGTACTCTCGCGCTGGATCGGCGGTAACGTCGACGTATCGCAGTTCGTCGACGTCCGTTGCGATTACAGACCATTGCGGTTCGTCCGCCGTTAGATCCATTCTTTCGAGGTCGTAGGTCGAGACGGCCGATGTTGTCGCGTTCCACGTTAGGATTACGGTCGCGCCGCGCGTTTCCGCTGTCAGTTCGTCCGGCGCCGCCGTACCGATTGGATCCGCGTAATCGTAATTCACGGAATAACCCATATCCTCAAGAACAGCAAGCGTCATTGGGGTAATAGTAGCGTCGTAGTTAGCGGAAATGGCGTAATTCATCCCGTCGCGCTGATTGAGGTACAGGAAGTAAGTAGAGAGCGCCGAACTGGGATGCGCCCCGTACGAGCCGTTCGCTATGTAGGTCTCCATGGGGAAGTTGTTCGGTTGCCCGAGCGCGGTGAACGTTGCCGGATACGTCTCGAGATACTTCGCGACTCCACGCTCGCCGACGTAGAACCAATACGAATTCTGCGCGCCGCTTGACGTCGCAAAAGTCGAATCGAGACCGAACGGCGCGTCAGTAGAAGAGACGATAAGGTTCGTCTGACGGAAGTGCGTTACATTGTAGCCGAGCGAGTGTCCTATTTCATGCAACGCCGTATTGTAGAAGATCTTCTGTAAATTCTCGCTTGGATTCGACGTGAAGTACTTCGCGTTAAAGACGAGCGAGCCGGTCGCCGCTGTGCCGCTACCGCCGTTACGGTAGTAGCCGGCGTTGATCGCAGACCCGAGAGAAGAAGACGATTCGTAAGAATCGGTGAACCCGAAGAAGAGCAAGCAATCGTCGACCTCGATCGTCGTTTCGTTGACAGCGTACGGGTAAACGACGTCCTCTTGCCCTACGGAAAAGACTTGCTCCCAGCGCGCGATCGCCTGTTCCCATAGCTCGATATAAACCTGATCCGGCACGGCTGAGTACGTCATGTTCTGATAACGCGACATACCGTTCTGTCCAAGATACGAGACGTTTCCTGATTCGAGTAGGATGTACTCTAGATTGTAGGGATCGTCGACGCCTTTCGTCTTAAGAAGTTCTTGCGTAACTTTTATCGGTTCGACGTCGTTCGTCGCGCGCGACTGCTCGGCGACAAAGGCCGCTTGGTTCATGTTCATTGGATCGAGTACGTCTGCAGCCGGCGAATATGGAGCGACGGACAAAAGCGCGCGATCTTCAAGCGCTTCGAGAGCCGATTTGCGCGCGCGCGACGCACGACGATTAGGGGTGGAGAACAGACTCATGTCAATTCCTTTCGGGAGGGGAAGTTAATTTCGCGTAGAGCGCCGCGCGAGCGACGCCGCAGCTTTATAGTATCCTATTCTTACGAATCTGTCAACGGCGTTGCGAACGCCCCAGTACCGTCAAGAGGAAGTAGAGGAACTGCCCGACGGCGGCGAGCGTTCCGGCGACGTACGTTAGCGCCGCCGCGCTCAGCATTTTGCGCACCATAGGCGCTTGTTCCGACGTAATAAAGCCGAGTTTTTCAAGTTGCTCTCGCGCACGTGCGCTTGCGTTGTATTCGACTGGTAAATTGACGATCTGAAAGAGCGCGACGAGTCCGAAGCCGGCAACTCCTAGCATAGCGAGGTGCATCGCCTGCATGGCTAGCCCTACCATAATGAGAATCATCGCTGTATTGCCGCCAAGAGACGCGAGCGGCACGGCAAGCTGACGGACGACCATGAGCTTGTAGCGCTGTGCGTCTTGTAGCGCGTGCCCAGCCTCGTGGGCGGCGACGCCGATCGCGGCGAGATTGCGACCATTATATGAATTTTCGCTCAAGCGCAACACTTTCGCGCGCGGATCGTAATGATCCGTTAGCGTTCCAGCAATGCGTTCGATTCGTACGTGTTGGCAACCGGCGGAATCGAGTAGCGCGCGCGCCGCAGCCGCGCCTGTAATCGAGGCCGGCGCTCTACAGGCGGCTGCGTAGCGCGATTTGAGCATACTCTGGGCGAGCATTGCAAGTAGCGCCGGTGGAAGGACAAAGAGTAAATATTCGTATGGCATAGTTGCGTTCTCGTGTTAGTCTTGACATGATTAAGAGCGGCGTTATTCGTCGCGCGCGTCTTCTTGTGTAACCACGTAACAGTAAGGTTGGATTTTTTCGAGCGTCTTAACGCCGAAGCCTTTAACGTTACGGAGCTCGTCGACTGATTGAAACGGACCGTTCGCATCGCGATACTCGACGACGCGTTGCGCGAGCGCCGGACCAATGCTTGGCAAGAGCGATAATTCGGCGACGGTCGCGACGTTCACGTCGAGCGTAAAGACGAGCGCGTCGTTGCGCGCCGCGTCGTTCGGCGATTCGCGCGAGAACGCGCGCGGTCGAGCCGAAGCGCTGAATTCGTCGGGAAGACGCGTAGCGCTTTGCCGCGCGCCGAAGCGTGTGGCAAACGCGGCGCCGATTATTATTACGGCGACGGCAAACGCGCGCACCTTGCGCATTCGCGCGACGAGATAGAGGTTGTACTCGTACGGTCGGCGCTTGGCGTCGGGCGCGAGCGGATCAAGCGCTGCGCGCGGGTTAGCGCAGGACGGCGAGCGCGTCGTCAGCGGCAACGTCTTTGGCATAGACGCATTCTCCCAAGGCGACCGGTAAAATGAAATTCAACTTGCCGAATTCCGTCTTTTTATCGCTCGCCATGAGTTCGACGAGTCGTTGCGGCGTCGTTTCAGGTGCGTCGCCGTAGTCGCGACCTAAATCATGAAGCGAGGTTGGAAGACCCAAGTTACGATAGAGCGCTAGCTGGCGATCGAGCCACGCGTCGTCGATCGCGCTAAATCGCGCGTCGCCTGAAGCACCGAGACGTTGCGCGAGACGCGCCGCTAAAATTGAGCCGACGAGCACGCCGTGCCCGTGCGGGATCGCGCCGTATCCAAGCGCAGCTTCCAAAGAATGACCGAACGTGTGCCCGTAGTTTAGCAGAGCGCGCCGTCCCGACGTTTCACGCTCGTCCGCCGCGACAATTTCAGACTTAATCGAGCAACATTTCGCAACGATTTTTTCAAGCGTCTGAGCGTCGCGCGACGTTATCGCGTCCACGTTGCGCTCCAGCATATCGAACAACTCGCTATCAAGGGAAACGCCGTATTTAACGACCTCGCCGAGCCCGGAAACGTAATCCTTTGCCGAAAGATCCTGCAAAGTCGTCGTATCCGCAAGAACCCCGCTAGGTTGATGAAAAGCCCCGACGATATTTTTACACTTCGGAAGATCGATCGCCGTCTTACCGCCGACGCTACTGTCAACCTGAGCTAAGAGAGTCGTCGGTATCTGAAAATAACGTAGTCCGCGCGCGTACGTCGCAGCGACGAAACCCGCAAGGTCGCCAACGACCCCGCCTCCCAACGCCGCTATGACAGACTTGCGATCAGCGCCGAGTTCAAGCAACTGCTCCCAGAGAGAATACGCGACTTCGATCGACTTGCTCTCTTCGCCGTGTTCGACGACGATTACGTCGAGATCAAGACCGCGATCTACAATGCTCTCAGCGACTCGAACGCCGTAAAGATTGTCGACCACGTCGTCCGAGACGAGTACGACGCGCGACACGTCCCCCAACGACGCGAGCGCGACGCCCGCGCGATCCAACGCGCCCGGAGATATTTCTATTTCGTAACTACGTTCCTGCAGATTGACCGGTATTACTTGCATGTTATGACCTTTATCGTTACAGTAAGCAAGACGCGCCGTTGCGCGCCGTCCCCACTAGTATACCAGAGTCGCCGCGCGTTGACAATAAGTTTAACGGTTATATCGAGTGTGAAAGTTTGAAATTGACCTTGGCAAAGCCTCCATGCAATTGGTATATTATCGCGCGCGACGCACGAGCGCCTCGCGTAGAAAGGGTTAGATTGTACTATGGCGCGCAGAATTTGTACGCTTGGTTTTTTGTTCCTAGCGATTGCGACGACGTTGTGCGCAAATGGCGCCGCACTGTGTCAAGACGAGGGCGCGACGCGCGCCGAGTCGTCGCGCGTTGCGACTACGGCGTCTGGCGACGAGAGTAAGACGCCGATCGCGCCGTCGGGTCGCGCGATCTCGCGTCCGGGCGCGAAGGGCGTTGGTTCGACTGTGTTAACGACGTTCGGCTCGCTTGCGTTGGCGTTGTGCGTTTTTTTCGGACTTCTAGCGATAGCGCGCTATTTAACCGGTCGCAGTCGCGGACTGTGCGCTAGTCATGAAATAGAAATTGTCGAACGCATACGATTTGACGCGAAGTCGGAACTCGTCGCGATTAAATGGCGCGGTCAATCGATCTTAGCGGTCGCGAACTCGAACGGCTGGCGCGCGCTTGCTAGGGACGTAGCGAACGCCGCAGACGTCGAGGACGACGAGAACGCGCGCGACGAAGAGATAAAAACGGTATGAAATTGGGTCGGGTAGGATGACGTTAGTAAGGAAGATACTCCCTTTGGCGCTGACGACGTGTCTTGCGTTCGTCGTTTACGCAGACGCGACGCGCGCGCAGGATACGCGCCGCGGCGGCGCAATGATAGGCGTCGACGACGAGTCGCTCGACGTTTCGCTCGTTCCCGAGGCGACGCGCGCGTCCAGTTCCGACAAACTCGCTCGGGACTTGCAGCAGAACGAATCCGCCGTCGAACCTAGTCCGCTTCATTCTGAGTCGCAAGATTCCGAGGTAGAACTTGACTCGAACGACGCTCCCAGTTCAGACGTCTTGACCGATTTCCCCGGTCGGCTTTTGGGCGCGGAAAAAGGACTTTTGAGTCCTGAGACGATATCCGCGACGCTCAAGGCGTTACTGGTTATGTCGGTCTTTACGCTCGCTCCCGCAATCTTACTAATGACGACTTGCTACGCCCGCTTTTCTGTCGTCTTCGCATTGTTGCGTCAGGGTCTCGGCGCGGGTCAAGCGCCTTCTAATCAAGTCCTCACGACGCTCGCGATTTTTCTGACGTTGCTTGTGATGGCGCCAGTCTGGACGCGTGCGTATCAAGACGCGGTCGTACCTTACGCGAAGCACGAACTCACGGCGAGCGAGGCGCTGGAGCGCGGATTGACGCCGATCCGCGAGTTTCTCGGCGCGCAGATCGAACGCACAGGCAACGGCGAAATGATCGCGCTCTTTATGAAGTACGCGCCGACCGACGAGGCGCCGCAATATTACGAAGACGTGCCGCTGCAAGCGCTCGCGCCAGCGTTCCTACTGAGCGAATTAAAGACGGCGTTTCTCATTGGTTTTCAAATCCTGTTGCCGTTCCTCATAATCGATCTTGTCGTCTCGGCGACGCTGGTGGCGACCGGGATGATGATGTTGCCGCCTGCTATCGTGTCGCTTCCCTTTAAGTTGGCGCTCTTTGTGATGGTAGACGGCTGGACGCTACTGGTGAAATCACTCTTGGCGAGCGTGGCATAGCGCGCTTAGGTTAGGTAACGAGGGACGTTAAAATGGACGAAGTCATTATCGAACTCGGTCGCGACGCATTGCGGGTCGCGCTGTTAATCGGTTCGCCCGTTCTCGTGGTCGGCGCCCTTGTCGGCGCGCTCGTCGCGGTTGTGCAGGCGGCGACGCAGATTCAAGATCAGACGGTCGCGTTTGTGCTGAAGCTCGTTTCTGTCGCGGCGACGCTCGCTATTTTTCTACCCTGGTGTATGAGTAAACTCGCCGAATTCAGCGCGCAACTTCTTGAAACCGCGCCCGAGACGCTCAGTGGAGCGATGTAACGCGCTTGACCGAAACGCGCGCGCCGCTACAATTGTAAACGCGCGTCGGAATAACGTGACCCGCGCGCGTACGGTTTATTAGTGAGCAAGAGAGAAGACATATGTTTGCCGCAATTGTGAGCGTTGGCAACGCGCGCGTTAAGAGCGCCGTTCGTCTGAAAGAGAGCAAAGCGCGTCGTCGTGAGAACGCGTGTTTGGTCGACGGCGCGCGCGAGATCGAACGCGCGTTGCGCTCGAACTTTAAAGTGAAGACGCTCTTCTGGAACGCCGGCTCGCGCGTTCAGGCGGACGAACGACCCGAACTGCGCGAGACGTTGCTAACCTCTGGACGTAGCGAGGAGCGCGCGCGCGAAATCGAAGCGCTGGCGCTAAAAGTCGACGCGACCGGCGCGCCGACTATTCCGTTAGGACGCGCCGCGTTTGAGAAGCTCTCATTTGGCGATCGAGACGAAGGCGTCGTCGCGATCGTTGAAGCGCGAACGGCGACGCTCGAAGAACTCGACACAATGATAGCCGCGCGCGCGGCGGATCGCGGCGAGGCGCCGCTCGTCGCGGTCGTCGAGGACGTTGAGAAGCCCGGTAATCTCGGCGCAATTCTGCGTAGCGCGGACGGCGCCGGCGTTCACGCACTTGTCGTTGCTTCGACTCGCGGCGAGCACGACGTTTTCAATCCTAACGCGATACGCAGTAGTTTGGGCGCAATCTTTCACATTCCGATCGCGGTTGCGTCGCCATCCGAGGTTCTTGCGTGGCTACGCGTCGGCGGCTACCAGCGCGCGACGGCGCTCTGCGACGAGTCGACCCCGTATACGCAAATCGATTATACGCGTCCAACCGCGATTATTCTTGGAACCGAGGCGGACGGACTTACCGCGATTTGGTCGGAAGAGACTCCGGACGACGTCGAGCGCGCGTTACTTCAAAAAGTGCGCTTGCCAATGTTGGGGGTCGCCGATAGTTTAAACGTATCGAACGCGGCGGCGATCTTCTTTTACGAAGCGCGACGCGTTCGAATGGCGCGACGACAAGCGGACGACAGGTAAGCTATCGGTAGAAATCGAGCAATTCCCCATGCGCGCGAATCAGACGCTCGACCCGCGCTAGATCCTCAGGCGTGTCGACGCCAGAGGTTGCGTGATCGTAGCCCGGGGGATACTCGCCTTCGATCATCTGGACGGCGCGCCCGTGTTCTAGAAAGCGTAACTGTTCAAGTTGTTCCAGGCGCTCGTATTGTCCTTTTTCTGTGTTTGCAAAGAAACGTAGCGCGTCGTAGCGGTACGCGTATAGCCCGACGTGGCGACGCACGGGACTGAGAGCGTCGGTTGCGCGTAACTTCTCCTCGTCTCGTATCGCTGGTATAATATTCTTCGAGAACCACAGCGCTTCATTCTTTTCATTAACGACGACGGTTGTTCCACTGAAGGGACTCGTGCGTTTGGCTTCGCGTAACGCGTCGAGCGCGTCCCAGGAGAGCGTCGTCATTACGGACGCGACGTCCGCCGCTGGATTCGATTCGAGCGATTCGACAAGTTTGACGATGAAATCAGGCGGACAAGTTGGCGCGTCCCCTTGCAGATTGACGACGACGTCGGGTCGTTCGCTCGCCTCTTGCGCTACTTGCCATACGCGATCTGACCCAGAACGGCAGGCATTCGAGGTTGTAACGACCGGAATCTCGTTCTTATGACAGAATTCGACGATCTTATCGCTTTGGCAATCCGGGGTCGGCGTTTCCGTCGCGACGACTGCGTTGCAGTCGGATAGACGTTGGCGCGCATAATTTGCGATTTCCCAGACGCGTAGTAGAATCGGCTTGTCCACAAGTATGGCAAGCGGCTTACCTGGGAAACGTTTCGAGGCAAAACGCGCTGGAATAACAATGAGCGTTTTCATAAAGCGTCCTTAACGATTGGCTCGGCGCCGTCGCGTCTTATCCGCGCCGGCGCGGTTTAATAATACGTTCATTTCGTCGACGATTTCAGTTTCGCATAGGCGTCGAAAAAGCGACGCCCTTGCTCCAACTGACTTTTGCGATCAAAATGGACGTTGTCGGGATTGAGCGTAACGCCGTCCGCCGAGACGAACGCAGCGGGCTGGTTTTTTTGAACAACGTTAATTTGCGCTTCTTTGACCTTTTCAGCGCCCGACTGACTGCCTTTGACGATCTTTAATTCTCCTACGAGCAACGGCGCCGAGCTGTTGTCGAGTTCAGTTCGCAATCGTTTGACGAATTCGTCGAACCGCTCCTCGTACGCGTCTGCGCGTTGTTGCGCGAGATCCGCTTCCCCCTGGCGCCAGAGTATCGCTTCCAATTCTCCGTCTTGCAACGCGCGTTTCGCGCGCGCGAGCGCGTCGTCGTAAGGATGAGATTGCGTTTGCTTGAAGTAGACGCCAGGTCGCCAGTCGGTAATAGACGACCCTCCGCAAGCCGCAGGTACGAGTCCGACGGCAATAGTCGGATCGCTTTCGACGAGTTTGCGCGCGAACTCTCTACCGGGACCAACCCCCGCGACGGGCTTGTCGTAATGCACCGGCTCGACTGCGGGACGCCATTCTCCGTTTTTATCGAGCGCGTATACGCGTGGAATTGGAATTCGATCTTCCTCCTCGACCACGCCGCGACCCGCCATATTCGATTGACCTATTAGAAGTACAATACGGAATTTTTCCTTAGACGGCAACTGAACCTTGGCGTTCTCTTGACCGCGAATCGCGCCGCCGAGAAAGCACGCGACGGCGAGCGCCGTCGCCATTAAGTAGCGTAACGTTGACATATTAACTTATCCTTGCGTTTTCCCAGTAGCTATTTAGAACCCTGTCTTCTTCATCCATGCGGCGCAACGCTCTTGCCACGTGTTCGCGTTCGGAAGATCGTCCCAGAACATGAAGCCATGCGGCGCGCCAGCGAAGATATGAAGTTCTGCCGGAATATTCATCTTGCGCAGACGCTTATAGACCTCGACGGATCCGAGCGGCGAGTAGATATCGGCGTCCCCGTGTATCATGCACATCGGCGGCGTCTGAGAGTCGAATTTGAAATCGGGCAACATATTGGCGTTTTCGCCCCGATTGACGTTGTGCGTCGTCGCGCCGTCGTTGAGTACGTAAGCGGGATAGACCGGCATGGCGAACGCGAGTTTGCATGAGAGTTTGTCAATTTCATCTTGCGGCTCGTAAGCTGGCGTCGCGCTATTGGTCGCGGCGAGCAGGGTGAGACATCCCCCTGCGGAATAGCCTTGCGCTCCGATCTTGTCAGGATTGAATCCGAATTTCTGCGCGTTCGCGCGCAATATTTTGACGGCGCGTTGCGCGTCTTGCAACGCTGGCGCGTAGATTGCGCCGCGTTCCGGACGCGGCACGCGATAGACGAGAATCGCGGCGACGTACCCGCGTTCGTTCCAGAATTTTGCCGGAGGATAGCCCTCGTTTTTATAGAAACATACGTTGAATCCTCCGCCGGGTATTACGATCACGCACGCGTCGGAGGTTTGTTTTTCCGGTCGCGAGACAATGAGGTACGGGGTCGTAACTTTTTGCGCCGGTACGTTGGGGGTGTTGGGATCTTCAACGTTCGGTTCTCTTACCGACTCTCCCGGCGCTAGATCGGTCCAGAGCTCGATTATTTCAGCGTTTTTAGGAGGTTCAAGGTTGTTCTCTTGCGCGTAGGCGAGTTTAACGCAGCCGAGGCACGCGACCGCGACGGTAAATAATAGCGTTAATTTCGAAGTTGTCATATGCGAGTTCTCCACTAGGTTACGGGCTCATCCTTGCGGTTCGCCGTAGGCGTCGAACCGCTTCTTGTTGCCAATAATATCATTGTTTGTCGTTTATTTCAAGCGCGCCTTTTGAAAATGAGGGTTGTCGTTGTGCAGATCTTGATTTATTGCGCCGCCTTAAATGTGTGAAAATTCATTTTCGCCATCTTGCCTTTTCGATTTTTTTTATTACGCTATTATCGTGCGGTCGTCATTGCGCAGGCGTTCGCGTTATTTTTAGGCTACAACGCGGCGTTAAGGTCGCGAGATAGAGAATGGGAGTTTTAGCAATGTCTGAACGGTCATGCTCCACAAACGGCGGGGCTTGCTATTCACAATGCGGACACGGCGGCGATGAACAGTCGCGTCGTAGCTTCTGCTTATCGGCGCTTGGTATGGGGATGGGCGCGGCGGCGTTAGCGACCCCGATTTATGCGGGCGCGCGCATGGCGTGCTATCCGTGGAGTCAGGAGGGTCTTTCGGGTAAGGAATACCAGCTTTCAACGCTTGACGCGTTGGATTCTACGCCGCGCCAGTTCGTCGTCTTGGACAATGTGGTCGACGCATGGTCGACGTCGCCTAACCAAACGATCGGGGTCGTCTACCTTTTCAAGCGAGTCGACGAGAATGGCGCCGAGGTTCCAGTCGCATTCCAAACGGTCTGTCCGCACGCAGGGTGTCGCGTTAAGTTCGGCGATACGAAGAATCCCGTAACGAACGAGGTCGAACCGCTCTTCTATTGTCCTTGCCACGGCGATCTCTTTACGCTCGACGGCGAGCGCCTCGTCCCCGAAGAATCGAAGTCGGCGCGTTCGCTCGACTCCTTGGAAACGCGGGTCGAGGACGGCAAGGTCTTTGTGAAGTTCCAGAATTTTCAACTTGGCACGGCTGAGAAGAAACCCGTCTAGCGCCGTCGCCGCGTTCTGTGTTGGAAGATAATTTACGTAGCTCCTTACTCTTTGTGAGATTCATATAGCGATGAACTTTAAAACATGGTTAGAAAAAAGAACGGGTCTTGTAACCGCGTTCTCTAAATTAGCCGGAATGAAAGCGCCGGGCGGGAAATTCTGTTGCAGAGCGTTGCCCGTATCGCTTGTTTTCCTCTTTCTTCTCCAAGCGATAACCGGCGTGTTTCTCTGGGCGTTCTATTCCCCTAGCGCGACGAGCGCATGGGAGAGCGTCTTTTATATTCAGTACGTCTTGCCGCTCGGGTGGCTTGTGCGCGGAATTCACCATTATTCAGCACAACTTTTCGTGGGATTTAGCGGCTTGTACGTCTTTTTCCTGATTCTTCACGGCGCGTGCCGTCGTCCGCGCGAGTTCGTGTACTGGAGCGCGCTCGTAATGTTTTTGCTCTCGCTGTGCAGCTGTCTTACGGGCGATCTTCTTATGTGGTCGCAGTCGGGTTATTTCGCGACGATCACACGCGTTTCTTTCTTGCAGTTATTGCCGGTGATAGGCGTTCCGCTGTATCAGTTGGTAGCCGGTGGACCTGATCCTCAATTTGGCACGCTTACGCTCACGCGTTTCCTTTTCCTGCACGTTTGCGTCTTTGGCGGCGGCGGTTTCGTTACGCTCTGTTTATGGAAGTATTTCGATATTCGTTCGCGCAAGCTCCTCCGGGACGGCTCGCGTTACGACGGCGTCCATAAATGCTGCCTGGCTTGCGGCGATAAGCAAACGCGGTCGTTCTGGGGTCGGGACGCGTTTTATGTCGGTTTGACGTGCGTCGTGGTGTTCGGACTCGTACTCTTGCTCGTTTTCCAACGTTCGCTTTGCGCGGATCAACTTGCATCGCGCGCTGAGACGTTGCCTTCTCAAGCGTACCTTGGCGCCGAGCTCACCGGACCGGTCGACGTTTCCAGCTCGTTCGACTCCGCGCGCCCGGAATGGTCCTTCCGCGCGCTTTATACGATGTCGAAGCTACCGATCTTTTCGAAGATTGGCATGGTTTACGCAATTTTCGTCGTGCCGCCGATTTTGGTCTTCTTCTTCTTCTTGATTCCGATCTTAAGTCGTAATAAGGCTTTGTACGTATTATGCGTTCTCGTAACGTTGGCGTTGGCCGTCGTTACAGTAGACTTTACCTATCAATCGTACCACGACGACTATTCGCCTGAGTCAGAGCATTCCGCCAGCTTCAAAGCGGGGGTTGCCGAAGTCGAACGCACTGCGGATCGCGTGGTAGAGCTCGCGTTTGCGCCCCAGGGTATTCCGAAGACCGGCGCTCTGACACTCTTGCAGCAGGATCCCTACACACAAGGTCCGGCGCTCTTTGAAAAACATTGCGCTAGTTGCCATAACTTCAAAGCGAAGAGCGAAGAGGCGCGCAATCCGGATTACGTTGAAATCGAATGTCCAGACCCGACGGCGCCGAACCTTTACGGCGCGCGCTCCTCTGAATGGATACGCGGCTTTACGCACGAAGAGACGCTCGCCGACGTCGATTGCTTCGGCGCGACCGCATTTGCGGAAAAGGGCTCGATGATCGGCTTCATGAAGGGGCGCGTCGCGGGCGGTATGACGCTCGAAGACGGTTCCTTTATGCTCAATAGCAACGGTCTTATAGCGAAAGTAATCGCGGCTGACGCGAGTCCCGCGTTTGACACGCTCACCGCCGTTTTTGAGGAGTTTTGCGCCGATGAAGAGAACAAAGCGGCGCTTGCGTCGATCTTGAACGAAGACGGCGCGCTTGAAGAAGAACAAGTTGTCGCCGCACAAAACGCGTACGTTGCTAAGCTCAAGGAACTTACGGTCGCAAAGCTCGCCGATCCTGAATTTGTCGCCGAGCTCGATCCGCAACTTCCCGCGCCAGTCTTTGACGCTATGAAGGACGTGCTCCTGAAAATGTTCGACGATGAGAAGTATCGAGAACTTCTGCTCGACGAAGAAGCGATTACCATCGTTCAGGAGGACGACTACGAGGATCTGCTTACCGACACGTATCTCGCAACGCTCAACGGTAACGACGAGCCGATTCCTGCTGAGGAAACGCAATATCTTGCTCGCATTCGCGAAGGTCTCGTAGCGTCCTGCGACGAGATCGCTGAAATCCTCGCGCAGGAGGCGACGCTCGACGCGCCGCGTCCGTTACTCGACAACGAATACCTCGGACTTGCTCCGAACGCTATCAACGATATGGCTTTCATGACCTGTACCGAATGCCATGCGTTCTATGGCAAAGAGAATGACCATGCGTGCGATCTGCGCGCTTATATGAGTCGTGATTGGGTCGCCGGCTTCATTTCGGATCCAACGTCGACGCGCTTCTACGGCGCAAAGAATGATCGTATGCCCGCTTACTGTCCTGAATCGGGCGATAAGCTCATGACGGAGGAGGAGGTCGGTCTGCTGGCCGATTGGCTCAGCGGCATATGGTATCGCGCGCCGAAGGTAGACAACAGTGCGCGCGTGACGGCGCCCGGTCTCATGCAAGAGGCGTCTTTGAAGCAGTACGAGGCTCAACGCGCGCAAGAAGCTGAAGCGCTCGCGGCCCAGGCGGAGCTTGACGCGCGTATCGCGCAAGCGGAAGCTGATCGAATTGCGGCGGAGGAGAGCGCGGCTCAAGCGAAGAAGGAGAAAGAGCAAGCGGCGAAGGAAAAGACGCAGCAAGAGCTTTCCACCGCGAAGAAGGCGCTCGGCGATGCGGAAAAGGCGACGAAAGACGCAGTCGCCAAAGCGAGCGCGCTTGAGAAGGAACTCGCCGACGCCAAAACGGCGAGCGACGCGCTACAGAAGCAAATCTCCGACCTGACCGCTGAGAACGAGCAGAACGAGGCGAAAGCGGAGGAGGAGAAGACGGCGCTACAAGGCGAGTCCGAGAAGGCGATTCAAGCGCTCAAGGATCAGCTTGCAACCGAGCAAGCGACCGCGACTAAGAACGCGGAAGATTTGCGCGCGCGCTATGAGCAGGCGCTCAATCTTCAGAAAGAAGCGAGCGCTCAGCGATTAGAAGAGTCGCAAAAAGCGCTAGCGACGGCGCGACAGGATACGACGACTGCGCAAACGCGCGCGCAAGAGCTAACCTCTGCGTTGCAGGACGCGCGCAATCAGCTACAGCAAGCCCAGGAAGAAGCGAACGCGCTACGCGAGCAGTTGCGCGACGCGCAAGCTCAGCTCTCGAATTCGGCGCCTGAGACGAACTAATCGCGCGTCTGCCGCCTAGCGAGCGGCGAGTTTAGAAATGATAAGCCCCGGTCAAATCAAGTTTGATCGGGGCTTATCTTTGGATAAGGAACGCGACGTTACGTTTGTCCGCTCGTCGCGTTAATCCCTGAGTTGCTCCGCGAGCGACCAGTTGTTCGGCAAGACGACGTTCTTAATAATGCAAATTACGCCGTCGCGAATCATTCCGAATTGACTTTCCGTGGTGTTCTGTACCGCGTCGGGGTTCGAGATCTCGACGTTGTCGCCAATCTGCACGTTCTTGTCTATGATGGCGCCGTCGATGACGACGTTATTGCCAATTCCCATGACGGGTCGCCCCGCGTCTATCTCTTCGCGATCTTCTTTCGCGCTCGGTATGAAATCCTGCCCCATGATAATGGAGTTACGAATCACGCAATTATTGCCGATACGGCTTCTAATTCCGATAATTGAATTCTCTATCACGGCGTTGTCGCCAATTTGACATCCGTCGGCGATGAAGCTTTGCGAAATGGTTGCGCTTCCGAAGCGGCTAGCGGGTAGGTAGCGCATCCTTGAATAGGTCGGCGCTTCGGGGATGGAGATCTGGAAGGGGGGGTTGTTTCCCGCGAGCGCAAGGTTAGCCTCGTAGAATGAGCGAATCGTTCCGATGTCTTCCCAGTAATCGTTGAAAAGGTGCACGAAAACTCGCTTCGAGCGCATGACGGCGGGAAAGACCTCTTTTCCAAAATCGCGGTAATTCGTCTTGTCGAGCGCGTCGACGAGGCATTCGCGATTGAATAGATACACGCCCATATTGGCAAGATACTCTCGACCTTGCGGTTCGTATCCACGCGAACTAATGAATTCTTCGCCCGTGTAGACCTGTTGCAACTCTTGCTCCGTTTGCGGCTTCTCAAGAAAGCCGCGCACGCGTCCTTCTTCGTCGATGCGCATAATTCCCAGTTCGGACGCGCGCTCCTTGAGGACCGGTATGGACGCGATCGTAACGTCGGCGTTGTGCCGTTCGTGCGTTTCGATCATCTTTTGGAAATCCATACGGTAGAGTTGGTCGCCCGAGAGTATGAGCACATAGTCTACGTCGCGCTGCCGAATGAAATTGAAGTTCTGGCGCACGGCGTCGGCTGTGCCCTGATACCAGTTTGATCCTTCGTTCGTCTGTTGCGCGGCGAGCATTTCAACGAATCCGCCGCTGAACGCGTCGAATTGGTACGACTGCAAATGATGGTGCAGACTCACCGAATTGAACTGCGTAATGACGTAGATCTTATTCAAACCACTGTTGATGCAGTTTGAAATCGGAATGTCGATCAATCGATATTTTCCTGCAATAGGCACAGCGGGCTTAGCGCGCATCTTAGTCAAAGGGAATAGACGCGTTCCACGCCCACCGCCCAAAATCAACACGATAACGTTTTTCTTCATAATGAGCCCTATAGCACGTATACTTGACGTCGGCGTCGTAGCCGCGTTCACATAGAATTTTCTTTCATATTACGCAAGTCGCATAACGCGCGTCTAGCGCACTATCTATCATACAACTTTCGCCCCGTTCGCGCAAGCGGTCTTGGCGTCTTTTCCAGAACTTTTCGTGGTTCGTGCGCCGCAAGGGCAGTAGCGTTAAGAAAAATCTTCGGCGCCGCTTGACAAAGTAGGATCCTGTTGCATAATATTGTGCGAATGCGGGAATTAGGTTCCCGCAACCAGTACAATAGACTCCGCGTCGCGTCGTCGACGCGCCGTATAACCAATAAGTTAGCAAATCCCATGACGGCGACTTCAACCGAATTTACGCGCTACTACTTTTATTCCTACTATTGCTTTTGGCGATACGTAGCGGTCGCGTGTTGTCGCATGGGAAAGAGCTGAAGGTTCGTAACGAGCCAATTTGACATTTAGGTCGAGCTTCAGAACAGCCCTGCGACGCGCGCGCAGGGCTGTTTTATTGTCCACGCGCCGCCACGAAGCGCCGTTCTTTCCTCGCTCCATAGCCCAAAGAAACGCCATTGAAACTTAGGGGGTAGCACCAATGATTATTCTTCTCAAGAAGAACGCGAATCAAACGCAAATCGAACATTTGACCGAACGTCTTAAGACGCTCGGCGTGCAAACGAATCTTTCTGTCGGATCAGCGCACACGATTATAGGGCTTGTCGGCGACACGACGAACGTTGACGTCGATATGCTGGAGGCGCTCGATATTGTCGAGTCGGTTCAGCGCATTCAGGAGCCTTTTAAGAAGGCGAATCGTCGTTTTCACGAGGACGACACGATTATCACGCTCGAAAACGGCGTTAAGATCGGGGGCGGTAATTTCCAGATTATGGCAGGTCCGTGTTCCGTGGAGTCAGAAGAGCAGATTCTTACGGTAGCGCGCGCCGTAAAGGAGGCAGGCGCGACAATCCTTCGCGGTGGCGCCTTCAAACCACGCACTTCGCCGTACGCGTTCCAGGGACTTGGCGCGGAGGGACTGCGACTCTTGAAGTTGGCGAAACACGAGACGGGGCTGCCGATCGTGACGGAGCTCATGGACGCGTCGCATATTGAACTCTTTTTGGAGAACGAAGTCGACATATTCCAGGTCGGCGCGCGCAATATGCAGAATTTCGAGTTGCTCAAACAACTCGGCAAGATTAATAAACCCGTCTTGCTCAAACGCGGTCTCGCGAACACGCTCCAGGAACTTCTTACGAGCGCGGAATACATTATGGCGGGCGGCAACGATCAGGTCATGCTCTGCGAGCGCGGTATTCGCACGTTCGAGACGCGCACGCGCAACACGCTTGACCTTTCCGCGATTCCCGTTTTACATAAGCTCACACACCTTCCGGTTGTAATCGATCCTAGCCACGCGACGGGCGTCGCTAGTCTCGTGCCGCCAATGGCGCTCGCAGCGGCCGCAGGCGGCGCGGACGCGCTCATAATCGAAGTGCACAACAATCCCGCATGCGCGCTCTGCGACGGCGCGCAGTCGCTCACGCCCGAAGAATTCGCCGAAATGTCGAGACGCGTTCGCGCGATTCTTCCGTATGTGTGGCGCTAGCGCGTAGCTTGCAGAGAACGTTTATCGCCCAGCTTAAGGATCGACGCTTTCTCTTGCGTCGATCCTCCGGGTGTTTTGCGCGCTTTTCCTGTCGCCACAATCTTACTTTGGTTGCGGTAACCGTGTGATTTTTAACGTCTAGATTTTATTTCTGACGTTAAAAGAGATTTCTTTTGCAATTTTAAGTTTTATCACTTGCTATTTTAGCGCTCTCCGGTACAATATCGACGAAATGATTGTTTTAACGTGTTTTGTAGCGCTTCCTTCCACAGTGTTTGTTCTCGTGTGAGAATCTTTCGCGGAACGGCTCTTATAACGCGCTATTGAGACTCTTTTAGATGGAGACGACACAATGTTCAGAGTTTCATCGTTTCTTAAGACGATGAGTCCGATTCAGCGTTCGATTGTTGCGTTCCATTTCGCCGACCGTATGGGGCACGAACAGGTCGCGAGAATGTTGAATCTGAATCATGTCGATTACGCGCGCGAATGGTCGCAAGCGCGCTCGTCGATCGTAGAGTACTTAGCGACTATCCACACGCGCCCGTAAAATTAGCGGTTGTTCGCGCAAGACGGCAGTCGTCTTCCAACTTGTGAAGGCGGCTGTTTTTTATTTTGCTATCTGTTATAATTGAGCGCGCAAGAACCGCGTCGTGCGGTTTGATAAGACGTCGACAATTCTTTTTACCAACTGGTCTTTTGATATAAGGAACGCTATGACTCGAATTTTACTCTTTCTTTTAACGCTTGCGACGACTCTTTCTCAGGTTGGCGCCATCTTAGGTCAGACGGTCTCGCTCGGTAGTCTGCTCGATGAAATGACAGATCGCTCCGCCGTAACGCGTCGCCCGAATTACGTCTGCCGCCAGTTCAGCAGTTACGACCGTGCGTCAAAGAGCGTGAACGAAAACTGGTTCGCTAATAACGACGCGAGTAATTTTCTGCGCTCAGAAAAGAACGGCGAGCGTGAAGAGTGGGTTCTTATGGAAGCTCAGGGACCGGGAGCGATTGTGAGATGGTGGATTACCGCCGGTCAGTACCTCAGTAACGTATACGTGTACGTCGACGGGTCGAGCGAACCGACGTTTAGCGGTAAGATTGCGGATTTCATCGGCGGCGACGCATTGGTCGGCGCGCCCTTGTCGGAGGAGACGTCGCGCGGGCGCAATCTCTATCTGCCGATCCCTTACGCAAAGTCAATTAAGATAACGTGCGATCAAATGCCGACCCAACGGACGCTGTATTATCAGATCAACTATCGCGCTTACGAGCCCGGCGTCGAGGTAGAATCTTTTTCACTCGAACAACTCGCGGCACAACGCGATAAGCTGGCGGCGACGACCGAACGACTCCTTAATCCCGAACTCCATTTGCATAGCGCGAATAGCGAACGCCAGGGTTTTAAACGTCATATTCCTTCTGAAATGCTCGACGGTCTTTACGGCGCGCATCGTATTTTCGGCTCGGGCGCGATAACGGAACTAGAGGTTAAACTTAGCGCTTCCGATCTCGCGTTGGCGTCGCGACAGGTGGCTATTATGATAGAGTTCGACGGCGAGGAAACTGTTTGGGCGCCGGTCGGCGAATTTTTCGGCGCCGGGGTAGGTCTCAATCCCTACCGCTCGTGGTATAGCGAGGCGCGCGGCGACGGAACCTTTAAATCGTACTGGCGTATGCCGTACGCGCACGAGGCGCGCGTCTCCTTCCTGAATTTCGGCGAGCAGGAAGTTGACGTCGACTATGCCGTCTCTTATGAAAAGACGCCTTGGACGGACGATTTAATGTATTTCCACGCAAATTGGCGTCAGGAGCGTGGAATCGCGACGCAGGGCGGCGCAGGCGCGCGCGATTGGAACTATACGACCCTGCAGGGCGCCGGGCTGTACGTCGGCGACGTCCTCTCCATTGTCAATCCTGTGACGGAATGGTGGGGTGAAGGGGACGAAAAGATTTACGTTGACGGCGAAGATTTCCCGTCTCATTTCGGTACGGGCACAGAGGACTACTACGGTTACGCATGGTGTTGTCCGGAACGTTTTGATTCTCCTTTCCACGCGCAACCGCGTTGCGAAGGACCTGGCAACTTCGGTAATACGACGAACGCGCGTTACCGTTTGCTCGACGGTATTCCTTTTACGAAGCGTTTCCAGTTCGATATTGAAATCTGGCACTGGGCGACGACGACGGTCGACTATGCGGTAACGACGTTCTGGTACGGCGCTGCGGGCGCGGCGATTGTTGATGGCGTCGGACCTGATCGAGACGAGTTCGAGGACGAAATAGCGGAGCCGGTTGCGTATAAGTGCCCATTCTCAATACAATTTCGCGATTTCAAATTCGTCGGGCTCAGTCCGAACGCGTCTGGTAGCGCAAGCGTTCAAAATATGCAAGGGTTTACCAAGAACGGTTTCTCATGGGTGGAAGACAAGCAGATCTGGTGGCGCGACGGAAAACCAGGCGATCAAATGACGCTTGAAGTAACGAAGGTCGAGCCTGGTAAAAAGACGCTCGTACTCGGCGCGTGTTGCGCGCGCGACTATGGCGTCGCGCAATTCTACTGGAACGGCGAGAAAGTCGGCAAGCCGATCGACTTCTTTAATACGCCGGACGTAATTCATCGAACCGTTCGGCTCGCCATACCCGAGACGACGACTGAAACGGGAACGCTTACTGTCGAGTTAGTTGGTCGCAATGAGAAGTCGATCGGCGAGATGCTTGGTTTCGATTCGATCGCGTTTGAGTAATCTTAGAGTCTGACGCGCGCATTGCAAATCGAGCGCGCCCATCTTGGAATAAGATGGGCGCGCTCTTCAATTATTGCGCGACAATAGAAAAACTAAACGCCGACCGAGGAAACCTGCAGGAGTTCAATTTCCGGCATAAGAAAGCCCTCTTTGAGCTCTTCTACTTTCGAGTAGTCGGTCGAGAGATATTTCTTGTTGTCGTCGACGAACACAGTTACGACAGTCGCTTCTCGAGCTTGTTCTTCCGGCATGGCGTTCAGAAGCTTGAGCGCGCCCAAGAAGTTGCCGCCTGCTGAAATACCGACCCCGAGCCCAAGATTACGCGACAGTGTTTGCGCCGCTATGATCGCGTCGCCGTCATCGACGTTCACGACAGAGTCCAGCTCGCTAAGTTTCAGAATTGCCGGAATGAATTCGTCCGAAATACCCTGGATGCGGTGGAAACCGATTTTATAACCGGTCGAAAGGGTAGGGGAACTAGACGGCTCCAAAGGATGGATCTTCGCGTCTGGAAATAGTTGACGAATAAAGCGCCCGCACCCCATTACGGTGCCGCCCGTGCCAACGCCGGCGACGAACGCGTCCGGTCGACGATGCAATTTCGCTAGCTGAACGACTATTTCTGGACCAGTCGAAAGATAATGCGCCTCGCAGTTGTCTTCGTTATCGAACTGTCGCGGCAGAAAGACGTGTTCTGGATCCTCGCGCTTCATTTGTTCAGCGCGTTCAATCGAGCCCTTAAATCCGCCTTCTTCGCGTGAGACTAACCTTACGTCGGCGCCATACGCCTTCATGAGATTAATTCGTTCGATTGACATCCAGTCGGGCATGAAAATAACGACGTTACATCCGATAAGTCTTCCCAACGCGGAGAAGGAAACTCCGGTATTGCCGCTCGTTGCTTCAACGATAGTGGAACCCTGTTTGAGTTCTCCCGACATGAGTCCTTTACGTAGAATATGCGCTGCCATACGGTCTTTAATCGAGCCGGTTAGATTGAGGTACTCGGCTTTCGCGAAGACTGACCGCGGTTTTCCCTGCCACAGAAGGTCAATTTTCAACAAGGGAGTCGAGCCGACGAGGCTGTCGATTCCATCCAATCTTTTTAGCGCGTCCATTATTGTCTCATGCCTGTGGGATAGCGAACGCTACGCGTAGCGTTATGTAAGCGCGCGTAACGTTCAATGTTGACAAAGTGAATAAACCTCGAGTTTTATCGGCGTTTTAACGGGCGATCTTAAGCAAATATCTTTAAAAGTGAGCATTGAACCTACTCGCCTTCAAAAACGATTGGGGCAAAGACCGGCAGATCGACCAGCTTATCGCGTCCCTTTAGGTCGACGAGTTCAATTAGAAAGGCGGCGCCGACGACGTTAGCGCCGATAGATTCCAATAGTTTTCGACACGCGGCGACGGTGCCGCCTGTCGCGAGCAAGTCGTCTAAAATGACAACTCTTTCTCCCGGTAGAACGGCGTCCTTGTGCATTTCGATCGTATTAGAGCCATACTCCAGGTCGTAGTCGATCGAAATCGTGTCGAAGGGCAACTTACCCGGCTTGCGCAAGGGTACGACGCCGATCCCCAACTGATACGCAAGCGCGCCGGCGAAGATGAACCCTCGCGCCTCCGGCGCCGCTATTTTATCGATTGCGCCCCACGGTTTGATTCCTTCCGTTAAGGAGTCGACCGCTTGACGATAAGCGTCGCCGTCTTGTATAAGCGGCATAATATCGCGGAAGAGTATTCCAGGTTTAGGAACGTCCGGAATAGTGCGAATGTATTCGATTAAAGGTTTCATTTTGGCTTTCGCTTGCGTTTCAAAGCGCGGTTGGTGGTTATCGCTCAAGTATTTCAGTCATTCTTTGCGTCAGAGCCTCTTCGACGCGTAGCGCGCACAGCAGAACCTCCGAGCTCTTGTTCGCCGACGACAGCTTGATTTCGCGTCCGCTGGGGTCAAGTATTCGAATTCGCGACTCGCAGTTTGGATCAAGTTTGAGCGTCGCTTGACGTTGGGATTCGTCCATGCAGTAGATTAAGTCAGCTTCGTCGAGCAACCGATAGTGAATTCTGCGCGAACGGCTTCCAGCTATTGAGATATTATAATTACTCTCAAGAGTTTCGCAAGCAACTTGCGTTGGCGCGTCTCCAGTAAAAGCGTCAACGCCAGCTGAAATGATCTTATACTCTCTCGCGCGCGCGTCGCCGACGCGTTCTGCGACGATTTTTTTACACAGCGCTTCCGCTATGACGCTGCGGCAGGTATTGGCGTCGCATATGAAGAGAATCGTCTTGCGCGCCGCTTCTCGTAACGCGTCGCGCGTAATTTCGCCCTCGCGCAAAATCTCGACCTCATATCCCATAATTCGCGCGACGGTCGAGGGTACGCCAATAGGCGTCGCGCCTCCGTTCACGATTAAGTCAACGCGACCGTTTAAAGCGCGTAGCGCGCCTTGCGCGTTAGTTGTCGGCGGCTCGCCGGAGAGATTGGCGCTTGTTAGAACGATCGGTTCGCCTAATTGATTCAAGACGTCGATTAGAAATTCGTTTCTAGGCGCGCGCAGTCCAATGAAACCGACAGGCGCGACGAGTTCGCGCGTTGCCGTTGGTAAATCTTCGACGCGTTCGTTTGAAGGCATAATGAGCGTTAACGGACCGGGCCAGTATAGCCTTGCGAGTTTCTCTGCGAATTTTGATCTACAGTCTGTGTAGAGAGACGCCGTCTTCCAGTTGTTGACGGCGACGGCGAGCGTTCTTCGCTCGTCGCGATTTTTCGCGCGCATGAGCTTTTGTATCGCGTCGTAATCTGCGAGTCTAGCGGCGACGCCATATACGGTTTCCGTTGGAACGACGGCGACTCCGCTCGCGCGCAAGAGTTCGACGCACTTTGCTACCGCCGATTGATTATCCGCATTGGTCGAAAGGTCGACAACTTCTGTTTTTGGCATGATTTTGATTGAACTCCCCAGGTCGCGATTCATGGCGCCGCGCGCGTTTCATTGTGGTCGACACAATTGAGCGCCACATAATATAGAGTACTATAAATGCCGTTTTGGTCAAGAGAGGCAACGTATATGCGACTGCTGGTCGAGGGCTATGATTGGCGTTGACTCGCGCGAGCATTAAGAGTATAGTTCGTCGCACGGCGAAAGGAGTCGTCGTAGCGTTCGTTTTACTTAACATGGAGCAAACCAATGAGACCGTTATTTAAACCGCTTTTTTTCCTGTGGCCCGGTTCGACGGGCGCGGTTTATTACGGTCTTTGGAGTCAGTTGTTTATTGCGCTGATTTATGGCGCCGTTCTCCAGACTCTACTCGTTTCGAATTTCTATTGGCTTGACTTCATGCCGCATTTTGCGCGCGTCGGTTCGTACGTTTTTCTCGCGCTGACGCACCTGACGCTTAGCGCAATTGCAGCGTCTAAGTTGAAGAAGTACGAACGAACGAAGAATTACGACGCTCAGGGGCGTTATTTCTTGGAAGCTCAAACTCACTATCTTCGCGGTAATTGGTTCGAGACGGAGTGCTGTCTGAAATCTGTGTTGAAGAAAAATCCGTACGACGTCGACGCGCTTCTCATGATGGCGACGTTATTCCGGCATACTGAACGTTTTGAGGACGCGCGCCGTACGCTCCGCGAGCTTGAAAAGCTGGAAGATTCCGACTTCTGGCGCGAGGAGATCGCTCTTGAAAAAGCGGCGATTCGCGATGATGAAGCGAGCGCTCGCGAAGAGAGCAAGGAGGAGCGCGAGTTCGAAGCGCCGCCGACGAAGAACGCCGCGCCGTCCGCCGCGCGCGAATCGATTCAACCTATCGATCAGGTAGAGACCGAGCTAGACGCCGCGCTCGCGACGGAGAGCGACAGGTCAATTTTGCGGCATTTCGTCGACGCTTCTAACCATGCGCACGAAACGACAGGCGATCGCAAAGTCGCGTAGCTTCGCGACGAAAAGCAAGAAAGCGCCCAGACGTTGCAAGAGCGTCTGGACGCGCGTTGATTGCATGGGTAAGCTAACTTAGTAAATAAAGAGCATCTCGCGATATTTTGGCAACGGCCATTTGCGGTCGTCGACGAGAGTTTCGAGGGAATCGACCGCTTCCCGAATGCGCTTAGTAATGTTGATGTACTCCTGGTAATTCTCTGGCGTGATTTCCTTAAACTCGGCGAGCGCCTTGAGATTATGCTGCAATTCGTCGGCTCTCTTACCGATCGCGTTAGCCGTCTCGCGTAGCGAGCTCTGCCCGCATTCTAGCCCGATCTCTTGCGCTGATTTTAACGCCTTAACAAGTTCCCCGTACTCTTCCAACGCGACGGGTAGAATGAGATTCGACGCAACGTCGAGCGCGACCTCTCCCTCGATCTGAATCTTACGCAAATACTCCTCGACAAAGATTTCATACCGCGACTCCATTTCTTCTTCTGTGAAGACGTCGTAGTCTTTCATGAGTTTCTGATTGGCTTTACTACGCAACGGTTCGAGCGCGTCGAGCGCCGTCGCGAGGTTCGGGAGTCCGCGTCGCGCCGCTTCTTCCAGCCAGGACGAGGTGTAGTTATTGCCGTTGTAGACGATGCGCTTGTGGCGCGCGAGAATCTTGCCGAGTAGCTTTTCAAGATCCGCGTCGAACGTTTCGGAGTCCTTAAAACGATCAATTTGCGTCGACAAAAAGTCGAGCGATTCCGCGACCGCAACGTTTAGGAACATATTGAAGCCCGCGCAAGATTGACTCGAGCCGCACATACGGAACTCGAACTTATTGCCGGTGAACGCCAATGGACTCGTGCGATTTCGATCGGAATCGTCGCTTGTTATACTAGGCGCCGTTTGAAGACCGACGAAAAGTTGCTTCGGATTAGCGCGATATTCCTCGTTGACCCCTTGCTCGATTTGTTCGAGCGTTTCCGAGAGTCGTTCGCCAAGGTACATTGACACGACCGCCGGAGGCGCTTCATTTGCGCCGAGTCGGTGATCGTTCCCAGCGGTAACCGTCGTTGTGCGTAGGAGGTCGCCGTGCATATCAACCGCGCGAATGATTGCTGTGAGGAACGCGAGGAAGACGAGATTGTGGCGAGGATCGGGACCAGGATCGAGCAGATTTTGGGCGCCGTAAGCAACGGACCAGTTATTATGTTTACCGGAACCGTTGACGCCTGCAAACGGCTTTTCGTGAAGGAGACACACAAGTCCGTTGCGTTCCGCGACTCTTTTGAGTATCTCCATCGTTAGCATATTATGATCGACTGCCAGATTGAGTTCTTCAAAAGTTGGCGCGAGTTCAAATTGTGCAGGCGCGACCTCGTTGTGACGCGTCTTCGCGGGCACGCCTAGTCGCCACAACTCTTCTTCGACCTCCGCCATGAAATTGATGACGCGCGGCTTAATGGCGCCGAAGTAGTGGTCTTCGAGTTGCTGATGTTTTGCGGGAGGCGAGCCGAAGAGCGTGCGACCGGTTTGAATGAGGTCGGGACGGCGCAGATAGAATTCGCGATCAATGAGAAAATACTCCTGCTCCGCGCCGAGCGTAATTGTAACGTGTTCCGGCGCTGCGTTGAACGCTAGCATAAAGCGCGCGACCGACTGCTTCAGTACTTGAATCGACCGCAACAGCGGAATCTTCTTGTCGAGAATTTGACCCGTGTAAGAACAGAAAATCGAAGGAATACACAGCGTCGCGCCATGAGGATTGCGTTTGACGAACGCGGGACTAGTCGGATCCCACGCCGTATAGCCGCGCGCCTCGAACGTGCAGCGCAGTCCGCCGGAAGGAAAGCTAGAGGCGTCCGGCTCGCTCTTAACGAGATTGTGCCCAGAGAAAGTCATGATCGCCTCGCCTTGATCGTTGAGATCGAGGAACGAGTCGTGCTTTTCCGCCGTACTGCCCGTCATCGGCTGGAACCAATGCGTGAAATGCGTCGCGCCGCGCGAAATGGCCCAGTCCTTCATAGCGTGCGCGACGTCTCCCGCGACGGACGGATCCAGCTTGGCGCCGTCCTGAATTGTAGCGAGTAGTTTTTCTGCAGCGCCGCGCGAGAGGTATTTGCGTATCGCGCTCGCGTTAAAGACGTCTTTGCCGTAGTAGTCGATAGGCGCGTCGCCGTCGTGCGGCGCGTCGTTAGTGGGAACAATGCGTTTGGAAATAGCTTCCAGCGCAGTAGCGCGATTCGTCGTTGTCATGCATAATTCTCCGACAAGGTATTACAGCGCGCCGCCGACTCGGCGACTCGATCCGGGCAGACGCGCTCATTTCGCATAATTGTACAGAAAAACGCGCTTTTGACAAGTCGACGCAAGTAAGGACGGCAAGAGTTATAAGCCGTTTAGCAAAATCGGCGGTTTTGCTCGATTATACTGCAAAACCACCGATTAACCAATCAAGCGCCGCGACTCACTGCGTCGTCGCGCTAAAAGACTCATTCATGCTCATGCATCATTTTGCGGAGCTTCGGCGCTAGACAGAAGACGATGAGACCGGCAATGAATGGCGCGAGCGTCATAATGAGGAAGAAGTCCGCAAGACCCTTGTCCGCGCCGAAGAAGAAGGAGACGCGACCAGAGCCGCTATCCCCTGAGCCGAGAACCGCCGCCAAATAGCCGGAAAGATAACCCGCTACAGCGCTCGACAAGAACCACACGCCCATGAGCAAGGACGCAAATCGAGGAGGCGCGAGGCGCGACACCATAGAGAGCCCGACGGGGGACAGACAGAGCTCGCCGAACGTGCAGAACGTATATGTCAGCAACAACCAGTATGCGCCCGCATTACCGCGCGTCTGTACCGACTGCAAGGCGCCGAATATCATAAAGAGGAACGCGACCGAAAGGAAGATTAGCCCGACGCCGAATTTAATTGGCGTCGACGGTTCGAGATTACGACGACGTAAGAATCCCCACATCATGTTGAAGATCGGCACAAAGAGTACGACGACGAACGCATTGACGGACTGATACCAAGTTGTCGGGAACGTCCATATCGAGTTCTCTTTGTCGACATTGCCGGTTTCCGCGTCGATGAACGCCTTCTGCGCGCGCTTGAGCACGTTATTTCGCGCCTCATTTCGTACGGAATCGAGAACGGATTCGTCAACGCCTTGCAAGCTAGCTACCCTTTCAGCATATTCCTTGTTGATCTCCTCTTCGATCTTTGCTTGGTACTCTTGACCTTCCTTCAGTATTGGCGATAGGTCGCTGAAATCGACGCTAAAATCTAACGCTTCGTACTCGGCGATTCTTCGCGCTTCGTTCGCTTTGCCGATCGCGTGCGCGGCGCCGTCGTAAGTTCCTTGCAGGGAGTCAAGCGCTTCATCAAAATCATTAAGCGCTTCCGGGGAAACATTGTCGGAGTGAGCAACGAGGAGATCGTTGATTTCATCGAAGCTTCCGCTTAGGATCGAGGAGCGAATCGTCATCTCGAGTTCATCCTCCAACGCCAACGCCTCCAACGAATTATTCGCTTCGACGAGGTCTTCGCGCAATTCCTTAATCGCTATCTTCGCGTCGAGTTCGTCTTGATTAGGGAGAAAGCCCGGGAGTGTCGTCGCAATCGCGATCGGCACATGACGGTTGGTTTCTTTCTTCGCGAAGATGTTCAACGACGTGCCAGCCTGTTCGAATACGGACCAGAAGGCAATGCAGAAGAAGGTTAGGGTCAGAATCACAGCAATACGATCACGCTCGATCTTGGAAAGCGAGCGCTTATCCGTTTGTTCAGACGTTTCGTCCTTCTCGACGGTTAGCGCGCCGTTGTCGACTTGACCGTCTTTCGGCTCTTTCTTCGTTAACTTCCCAATAGGACCGAGATACTTCGGACGCAGAATCGAGTATGTGCACAGCCCAAAGAGCATACCAATTCCAGCGGTAAGGAATCCCCAGTGCCAACTAATCTTTTCGCCGATCGATCCGGCGACGAAAGGCGCTAGGAACGCGCCGACGTTAATGCCCATGTAGAATATACTAAATGCGTCGTCGCGGCGCGGATCGTCTTTCTCGTAGAGTCCGCCGACCATGACGGAAATACAAGGCTTAAAGAACCCGTTGCCGACCGTAATAAGGAGCAGACCTCCCATGAATGCGATTAGAGCGCCGGGCGCATTTTCGATCGTAATCGTAGTCGTGGCGTGCTGGCGGAAATACTCCGAGAAGAAGAGACAGAATTCTCCTGCCGCCATCAAGATACCGCCTAGCAATACAGAGCGATGCTGACCAAGATAGCGATCGGCGAGATAGCCCCCGAAGAGCGGCGTTAGGTATACGAGACCGGTAAACCAACCGTACAGCTTATTGGCTTCAAACTCAGTCCACCCGAATCCAGGATTGGAGTCTGTCAAAGTCGAGATTAGGTACAAAACGAGCAAGGCTCGCATTCCGTAATAACAAAAGCGTTCCCACATCTCGGTCGTAAAGAGCGCCCACAGCCCGATCGGATGACCGAAGAACTGTTTCCTGCGCACTTCGGCGAGCGTAACGTCTTGGTTTGTGCTGGACACAGAAGAACTCCTTCCGTATGCTTGGTTGACTCTACTCATAAGGCGTCGCCTCATTTCTTCGGCGTTGGAACCTTTCTTTCGCAACGCGCGTTCCCATTCTACGAAATTCACGAGTAGTTTGCAATTGCGCCCGCGCCATTTTTTCCAATTTTTGTCTTTTTATGCGAGTTCACTAGCGCGACCATGAAACGCAACGAGCCGTCTTTCGCTGGGAAAGACGGCTCGTCTACTATTGGGCAATGACGACGCGACGATTACGTCAACGGCGTCGGCATATGATCGAATTTTGGCAGGACGACTAACGCGTCGGAGCGCAACGTGCGTTGTACGTCGATAAAGCGTTGATTCGTTGAGCCCGCAAAACGTAGGTTCCAATCGCGCCGCTCAGCCTCGTAGGGTCCGTCGACGAGCACGTCGACGAGCTCGAGAAGTTCGTTCCAATTTGCGTCGTTTGCCGCACATATTTCCTCCCAAGAGTATCCGGAATACACAACGACATTGAGTCCAAGCTCTTTTGCGACGCGCGCCACCTGTGTCAAGGGCGCCGCTTGCATTAACGGCTCGCCGCCGCTGAAGGTAACGCCGTCGAGAAGCGGATTGGCGCGGATTTCGTCGACGAGCTTAGCGACGTCGATTTCGTAGCCGCCCTGCGGATCATGCGTCTGGGGATTGTGGCATCCAGGACAGTCCCTTGGACAGCCCTGCGCGAAGATCGTGTACCTTATTCCGGGACCGTCGACAATCGAGTCTGAGACGATCCCCGCTATTCTCATCTTCATTATTCGCGCGCCTCATGCGCGGTTTCCGTCGCGCTTGCGTTTTCAATCGAACAACATCCTCCCACGGAATGTTGGACGCGATCTCGCACTTCGGCGCGTTTCGCATTGTTGAAGCGATCGAGAGTTCCAACGAGGTAGCCTGTAATTCGACGCACGCGCTCAAAGGGCGCATCCTCCGTCTCGTGCCGACCGCATTTTGGACAGACGTCGCCGTTAATGAAGCCGTAGAATCCACAGACGGGATCGGAGTCGATCGGGTGGTTGATAGCGCCGTATCCCACGCCCGCCTTTCGCATCGCGTGAACGATCTTTTCAAAAGCGTCGAGGTTCTGCGTGGTGTCGCCGTCGAGCTCGACATAGGTAATGTGCCCTGCGTTGGTTAGCGCGTGATAGGGCGCTTCCAATTGAATCTTTTTCCAAGCGGGAATGTTGTAGTATACGGGAATGTGGAAACTATTGGTGTAGTATTCGCGATCGGTAACGCCTTCGATCGTTCCGTATCGCGCGCGGTCTATCTTGACAAACCTTCCCGAGAGCCCTTCCGCCGGAGTGGCAAGTAGCGAGAAGTTCAACTGTGTCTGTCGCGATTTCTCGTCGAGATAGTTGCGCATGAAGGATACGATTTCGAGCCCCAAATTCTGCGCTTTTTCACTTTCACCATGATGAGCTCCGACGAGCGATTTTAGCGTCTCGGCGAGTCCAATAAAACCGATCGAGAGCGTTCCGTGCTTTAGCACTTCGCCGACCGTGTCTTCCGGTCCTAGGTTTTCGCTGTCGAGCCAAACGCCTTGTCCCATGAGGAACGGGAAGTTCTTGACCTTCTTGGAACACTGTACGCGGAATCGCTCGAGAATCTGGTCGACGCACAGATCGAGTTTGCGTTCAAGTTCCTCGAAGAAGAAACTCGTATTCCCGTTCGAGCGAATAGCGATTCTCGGCAGATTGATCGACGTGAAGCTCAGATTACCGCGCGAGTACGTTATTTCGCGACTGGGATCGTGCACATTGCCGACGACGCGCGTGCGGCACCCCATGTAGGCGATTTCCGTTTCGGGATGACCCGGCTTGTAGTACTGGAGATTGAAGGGCGCGTCCTGGAAGGCGAAGTTCGGAAAGAGCCGCTTGGCGCTGACGCGGCACGCGAGTTTGAAGAGGTCGTAGTTCGGTTCTCCCGGCGCGACGTTGATTCCTTCCTTAACGCGGAAGATATGAATCGGAAAGATGGGTGTTTCTCCCGCGCCTAGTCCTGCTTCGTGCGCTAGCAACACGTTCTTAACGACCATTCTTCCTTCTGCTGACGTGTCCATACCGTAATTTATCGACGAGAAGGGGGTCTGAGCGCCGGCGCGACTGTGCATCGTATTGAGGTTGTGCACGAGAGCTTCCATCGCTTGATACGTAGCTCGGTCAGTTTCGGTCGTCGCTTGAGCGAGAGCTTCCTCTTGGATTTCGCGTAGCAGCGCTTCGTCGAGTTTCTCAGCGTTAGCTGCGCCCGTCGCGGCGATTTTCTCGCCAAGTTTGCTACGAATCGCTTCGTTTTCTGCCTTGATGAACTCGTCGTGTTCTTCTAGTCTCAAGACGAGACCGGAGTCGAGCAATTCTTGGTGGATCGCCTTGATTTCGTCCGCGAGCGAGGCGTCGTGGTCGCGTGTGAGGAACTGAATCCCCTTGACAACGTTGCTACGATATAGCCGACGGAACGTCTTGCAGACGCCTGGAGCTAGTCCGTAGTCGAAGTTGACGATCGATTGACCGCCGTGCTGGTCGTTCTGGTTCGACTGAATCGCAATACACGCGAGCGCCGCGTACGATTGAATGTCGTTTGGCTCGCGTAAGACGCCGTGCCCCGTGCTGAATCCGCCTTTGAATAGTCGCAGTAGATCGATCTGACAACAAGTAGTCGTCATCGAATAGAAATCGAGGTCGTGAATGTGAATATCGCCGTCGAGATGCGCTTTCGAGTGCTCCGGCTTGAGCATAAACTTGTGAAAGAATTCCTTTGCGCCCTCGGAGCCGTATTTTAGCATTTGCCCCATGGCGGTGTCGCCGTTGACGTTCGCGTTTTCTCGCTTGACGTCGCTTAGCTTCGCGTCTTTATAGGTAATGTCTTCGTATATCCTCATGAGCCGCGTGTTCGTCTCGCGCACGCGCGTGCGCTCGGCGCGGTACGCTATATATTTGCGCGCCGTTTGAACGTGTCCATTGTCGATGAGCACGGCTTCGACCATATCCTGAACGTCTTCCACCTCGGGTTCGACTGCGCCGGATTCAATGATTCGTTGCGTAACTTGATCCGAGAGCATATCCAGATACTCGTTGGACTGCGCCTGTCCCGAGGCGACGAACGCCTTTTGGATTGCGGAACCAATTTTCGCCTGAACAAAGGGAAAACGTCGTCCGTCGCGCTTGATGATGTACTGAATCTGTCCGACTTGTCCGGGGTATTTGGTCTTGATCATATCGAATTTCCGTTTCTTAAAGATTCGCGAGCCTTTTACAGTCTCGATGATTTGTGTTTTCCGAAGCCAGCAATTATCTTGAACTCATGCGTCGCGCGCGTCCGATCGACCCTTTGGGAAGTCGAGGTACATCATACTCGGCTGAACGCCGGTGTTGTTCTGATATTTGCCGCTGTTGTACGGACGATAGTCGCCCTGAATGGTGTGAAAGTAGATTTGGCATATCTCGACGTAGGGATAGACGCGAATGGGCTCAATGCAATGTAGTTCAAGCGTCCAGAAGCCTCTGAACCCGACGTCTCCAAAGCCTGCCGTGATATGGATGGAGAGTCCCAATCTCCCGACCGAAGAGCGACCCTCTAACATTGGAACGAGCGTCTTCGTTTCCGTGAACTCTAGGGTTCGCCCCAAGTAGACGCGTCCCGGCTCGAGCAAGTAGCCCGATTCTGGTATTCTGAAGGAATGGTACGCGTTCGGCTTCTTCATGTCGAGCGGTTTTTCGTCGTAAACGAGCAACTCGTCGTGCAGGCGCAAGTTGTAGCTATTGGGATTGAGGAAAGAGCGATCATAGGGCGTGATGACTATATTGCCGCGCTCAATCTCTCTTTCTATTTCTAATCCGGAAAGTATCATGGCAACCTCCATTTTGCTCTCGCTACCTTGTGCGTTTCTTGATCTGCGCTTTCCGCAGAATCGTTACAATCGACATTAGTAATCGGCGCTTTTCATGGTTCAACTTGAATAGCGACGTCATTTATTGCGTCGTTTGGGTTTCATGCCACCCATTGCGTTTTGCAACCATTGATCCGATTATGTCGATCGTGTTGACTTGGTGAATTGCACAGTTTGCAACGATTGAAAGTCAATATATTGACTTTTGACGTTGTTTTTGCACACATATAGCGTAATAACCGCCAACGCCGGGAAATTGTATCAGAGAAATCGACGAGGTCAAGGCATATTTTTGAGGTGAATTTTGGGTACGCTAGCGTTTCATTTTGGTCAATAATTGGTCATTACTTGGTTGCGAGCCAAGAAAGCGCGCGGCGTCTTTCTAGCGTTTGGCAAATGAAAATCGCCAACTTTTGGCTAGAAAAAATTTTTCGTCGCTACGAAGCCATGACTGGCGAGTTATAATAGAAGCGACGCTAATGACAGTCGTCGATCATGTAATAATCAAGAGTTGTCGCTCGTCCTTGCACCGCGGAGTCGTTCAATTGAGAAGATTAATTTCGAGCTGTAAATTTGCGAGTTTAGCGTTTATTCTCCTGCTAGCGACGTCAGTGTTCGGGGACGACGTTGTCAATCCGGAGTTACTGCCGACGTCAGATCAGGCGTCAGAGCCGATACCGCACTTTCCCACGCGAACGGCGGCTTTTATTTGGCGTAATTGGAATGTCGCGCCCCTCGAGTCGCTTGCGCGAACGCTAGACGTAAGTCCGGATACTGTCGCCGAATTTGCCGATCGGCTCGGTTTGCCGCGCTATTGCGCTCCCACGTGGGAACCTGAACGAGCGTACATAACGATATTGCGCCGTAATTGGTCGCTATTGCCGTACGAGCAACTACTCGTTTTACTCGATCTTAGCGAGTCAGAGCTCGCGAAGAAACTTCGCGAAGACGACTTTCTCTCGGTCAAACTGGGCGCCAAACCGCGTTGCGAGCCGTTGGTCTACGAGCCGCCAACGCCTGAGACGTCGCGCGCGTTCGATGAAATCGCGACGATCGCGCGCGCGTACTTTGACTCGGACGCGTATCGCGCGCGCGAACCGCTCTTCGATTTTCTACGACGCTTTGAGAGCGAGCCGTCGGCGAAAGACCAAAGTTTCGACGTTCAGCAGGTTGCAGATTCGCCGCTCCAGCTGTGCTACCTTCACTCTTACTTTGCGGTCTTTGGCGACCCGTTGTTGCAGGATAGCCGTGCGCTCTATCCCGATCAATTGCTACGCGACCTTTCTTCGCGCGGCGTCAACGGCGTGTGGTTGCACACGCTTCTTAGGGACGTGGCGCCGCGTAGCGATCTCTTTCCGGAATTCGGCGCTGATTCCGAGCGTCGTCGCGCGACGTTGCGCGATTTAGTTGCGCGCGCGCAACGCTACGGTATTAGCGTGTACCTGTATATGAACGAGCCTCGCGCGCTTCCGACGACCTTTTTCGCGTCTCATCCCGGCGAGCGCGGAGTAACAGAAGGCGCGTACAGCGCGATGTGCGCTTCTTCTCCTAAGGTTCGTCAGTGGCTCGTCGATTCTTTGTCCGGTCTCTTTTCCGAGGTTCCTGGTTTGGGCGGAATCTTTACGATCACCGGCTCGGAGAATTTGACGAGTTGCGTATCGCATCGTCATTTTTCTGATTGTCCTCGTTGTTCTCAGTTTACGGACGCCGATTTATTGGTCGATCTTAACGCGGCGATGGAGGAGGGCGTTCACCGTAGCGCTCCTAACGCGAAGGTCATTGTGTGGGATTGGGGCTGGCGCGGGCACGGAATTGCGACGGACGTTATTGAGCGCCTTCCGAAGAACGTGTGGTTGCAGTCAGTGAGCGAGTGGTCGTTACCGCTAACTCGCGGCGGCGTCAAGGTTGCAGTAGGCGAGTATTCAATTTCAGCGGTCGGACCCGGCGCTCGCGCGCTCGCGCACTGGCGCGCGGCGCAGGACGCCGGTTTGAAGACGGTTGCAAAATGCCAATTCAACACGACGTGGGAGCTTGGTTCGAGTCCTAGCGTTCCGGCGTTCGATCTCATAGCGCGTCATGTTGATAATTTGCGCGCTTCCGGCGTCGACGGGGTCATGGCGGGTTGGTCGCTTGGCGGTTATCCCTCGATGAATCTCGAATTGGCAACGTCGCTTTTTTCTCGTCGAAGCGCTTCTGTGGACGAGATTCTGGACGAGTTTTCCACGCGTTATTTTGGAGACGGCGCGTCTCTTGCCCGCACTGGTTGGCGTCTGGTTTCCGAAGGTTTTCAGGAGTTTCCTTACGCCGGTGCGGTCGTGTACAACGCGCCGGTTCAGATCGGCGCTGCGAATCTGTTGCGCATGACGCCGACCGGGTGGCGTTCGACAATGGTCGGAATCCCTTACGACGATCTCGAACGTTGGCGCGGTCCGTATCCTAGCGCGGTCTTTGAGTCTCAGCTATCGCGTAGCGCGGCGTTGATCCTTTCCGGCGCGGACGCGCTCGATTTAGCGGCGGCGCGTTCTCCCGACGCTCGGCGAGAGGAGGCGAGCTCCCAGGCTCGTCAGGCGCGTTATATGGGTTCAGTCTATCAAAGCGTAGCGAATCAGACGAGGTTCATTCTTTTACGAGACGAGCTGCTTGCGTTGCGTAACGTCGAGACCGCGCTTGACGAGTCGCAGAGAGAGCGAATCGCTCAGCTTGACAGTGAACTGAAACAAGTCGTTGAATCAGAATTAGCCACGACGGAGACGACGTTGACGCTATGCTTGGAGGATTCACGTTTCGGATTCGAGTCGACGAATCAGTATTGGTTCGTCCCAAACGATTTGATTGAAAAGATCATTTCATGTCGCGCAATTCTCCGTGAATTATCGAAGGGAGAATAATAAGCGCTTTAACATGAGTCGGAATTTTGAAAAAGTGTGAAAAGTTCCCCTTGACGAAGTTCGGTTTTGTGCGATAATGACACAAGAAGCGCGTCGCGGTATTATGAGACGCGCTGAATGAGCGATTAGTTCAGTTTGGTTAGAACGCCAGCTCGACAAGCTGGAGGTCATTGGTTCGAGTCCAATATCGCTCACTTTT
>ONJR01000200.1 GCA_900318195.1 uncultured Planctomycetota bacterium | reverse complement strand
GAGCGCGTCCGCGAGCAGATCGGCGTGGTCTTTCGTCGGGAAATTCGCGCCGAAGCAGATATTCGTGCCGAGTAGACGCGTCTGTCCGGCGCTTGTAGCGAAGCCGCCGTCGCGCGCGACGAGGAAACCGTCGGAACCGGCGGGACGCGGCGGCTCGTTCGTCCAGGTGTGAACGTTCGTTATATTAGACGGCGCTCCCTGCTCGATAATGAACGGGAACATCGTCTCGGGCTCGGCGGCGCGCGCGCGAGCGAGGAGTACGACCGACGCGAGTAGCGCCGCTGTAGCGATTGCGTGTCTCAATTTCATAGTACGCTCCGATTCATAGGGGTTCCTAACCGTCCCGGCGCGCGTTCGCACGCGCCGACCGACGCTTTGCGCCTAGTATAGCGCGCCGCGCGCGGCAAGTCAATATACTCGTCGGCGCGCAGTAAAGAGCGGTCGCGCGCGTAGACTCTAAGAAATCATAGCGTTTACTCTAACAACTCGCGCGCGAATCGTGCGATCGACCGTTGAGGAAATAGGAAACTTTGATCAGAGCGGAAAAGATTAGAAGACGGCAAAAAGTCGATAAACGCTAGCAATAGGGTTCTAATTCAATTTCAACGCTAAATTCGCCGTCTAAATAATTACATATTATTCTAATTATCAATTGTCTAAGATTATTATTGACGAGCATGGAAAAACGGATTACAATGGACGCCGGCACAGCGCGTCGCTCGGAGCGGCGCGAGAGGAAAAGGGGCAAAGATGCGAACGAAAATTATTGGACTTGTCGACTGCGATAGCTTTTTCGCGTCCTGCGAGAAGGTATTTAGACCCGACTGGCGCAACCGTCCCGTCGTCGTACTTTCCAATAACGACGGCTGCGTCGTTGCGCGCTCGCCGGAAGCGAAGGCGTTGCAAATACCAATGGGCGAGCCGTATTTCAAGCTGAAAAATTTCGCGCGCGCGCGCGGCGTTATCGTACGGTCCGCTAATTACGCGCTATACGGCGATATGAGTCGACGCGTGACAACCGTGTTGGAGAACTGGACGGAGAACGTCGACGTATATTCGATCGACGAAGCGTTTCTCGAGCTCACGGGGCAATTCTGCAACGCCGACGGACGGTTTCCGGGCGAAACGCAAGCGAGCGCGAGCGAGCCGCCGCTAACCGTCGCGCAAACGCGCAAACGCGTTCAAGAGTGGCCGAACGGTCCGGCGCTAGGCGAGCTGCCGAACGAGACCGTGCAAAAGCTCGACGCGTTAGCGAACGAAATCGTCGAGACGACCCGAAAGTGGACGGGAATACCCGTCTCGCTGGGACTAGGTCCGACCCGAACGCTCGCCAAGGCGGCGAGTCGGATCGCAAAGGACGAGTTCGCTAAGACTGGCAAAAAGTACGCGCTATTATTCGATCAGGAGCGGCGCAACGAAGCGCTCAAGCGCCTGCCCGTCGAGAAGGTATGGGGCGTCGGCAGGCGAATCGCGCCCGTACTGATCAAGAGCGGCGTGCGCAACGCGTTCGAGCTTGCGAAACTCGATCCGAACTTTATGCGCCAGTCCTTCAGTATCGAGCAAGAGCGGCTCGTGCGCGAACTACGCGGCGAGCGTGTTTACGACGCGATAACCGCGCCCGCGCCGCAACGTTCGATGCAGGTCTCGCGTTCGTTCGGCGAAACGATCGAGACGCTCGACGAGCTCGCCAAGCCGGTCTCGACCTTTGCAGCTAAGATCGCGGCGAAGTTGCGCGCACGCGCGCTCGTGGCAAATGGAATATACGTCTATCTCATGACAAGTCGATTCAACGAGAGGCGTCCGCAACGCTTCGCCGGCGACAGTTTCCTATTCGCGCGTCCGACGAATTCGTCCTTTGAAATTGTTCAGACCGCCAATTCGCTACTACGGAAGCTATACGCGCCGGGCTACGAATACAAAAAAGCGGGCGTCGTCGCGTTAGAGACCGCGACGACGGAAGAAGCAAACGCGCGGCGATACCTATTTGAACTCGAACCGGAACGCTCGCAAGCGGCGCGCGAGCGCGAGGCAATTCTATCGAGCGCGCTAGATCGACTCAACGCGAGATTCGGACAGGGCGCCGTATTCTTCGCGTCGGAGGGAGTCGAAAGAAAATGGCGACCGAACTCGGAATTCGTATCGCCATGCTATACGACCGATTGGGACGCGCTACCCTGCGCGCATTGAGCTACAGTAGCGCCAAAAAGAACCGCCGCGCGCTGCGACGAATTGATATACGAATATGCGTTCCCATTCTGCGCCGCAGACGCTCCATTGGAGCCCCACTGCTTTGTGGCGGGGGAAACGTTGCCTAACCAGTATGCGTTGCGATAAGGAAACCATTCGCCCTTTTTGCCAACCAATCCTCAACGCGACAATAGCCCGCATTCCCCATTCCGCGCCGCAGGCGCTCCATTGGGTTCCGCCGCGTTGTGCCGGGGGAAACATTGCGCAACCGATATGCGTTGCGATAAGGAAGCCATTCGTCCTTTTTGCCCAACGATTTCCTCCTCCTCGCGCCGGATCGAAAGATCCATCACAAACCTTGCTGTCAACACATTCCGCACAATTAAAAGAAACAAGTGAAATTTGCCTATTCTGTGGTTTTTCTCTTGTCCAAAAACCCATGTCAAATTATAATTAGATACGACGTATTATAGCGCTAAAAAATTAGCGCCGTCGACGGTACGCGCGCGAGGGCGAACGAGTCGCTCGAACGCGCATTTAGGAAAGGGCAGAATTAACGACGCCGCGTTCAAGGGAACGCGAGTGGAAAGAGCGCGATATGAACCAGAAGGAAGTTAAACGACGTTACCTCGAGTGGAACGAAAACGGCGATATCGACGCTCTAAAATTCATCCAGGTCAAGCAGCGCAAGAAGAGCGGGCAGATCAGTACGACGCCCTATTCAAGCTGGGAAGCCTTCTATCAGAAGATTGTGGAAGCGCTATATCGCGCGCCGCGCAATCGCGTTCTACTACGCGCGCACGCCAATCAGCTCTCGCAAGAGGGCGGCTTAATCTTCGCCGACCCGACTCGCGTCCGCGAAATGCGCAAGCCGATCAAGCTCGACTCCGATCTCTATCTCGAACTCGGACTGACCCCGACCGTCATTTTCAGGCGCGTGCGGTCCCTCATGACTTTCTGCCGCCAGGACGTGAGCAAACTATCGATCCTCGTCGAAGAAGAGGATCGCGCCAACCCGACAATCGAAAGAACGACGCGCACAGAAGTCGCGCGCGCGCTCGACCCATTTGCCGTCGAACGCACGGAAGAGATCGACGACGACGAACGACCGGCGTTACCCAAGCCGAGCGATTTTCTCAATAAGCTCAACGACGATCGCGCGCGTGCGCGCCAGACCCCAACGACGCCGCCAACCCCGACGACGCGCGCCCCCTACTGCGTCCCCGACAACGCGCCGCAACCGCAGCAGATCGAAGAAAGCGCAATAGCCGCCGAACCAATAACCGCTAACGCCGTCGAAGAAGCAACGAGCGTAGCGTTGCAAGTACCGCCGAACACTGCGGAAGAGGAAATCGAAACCCTCGCGCTGCCCCCGATCGACGATGAGAATGACGCCGCGCAAGAGGAAGCCCAACTCGCCGGTACGCAGGAAGCGCCGTCCCCAGCGGAAGAGGAAATCGAAACCCTCGCGTTGCCGCCGATCGACGACGAGGAAGACGCCTCGCAAGAGGAAGCCCAACTCGCCGGTACGCAGGAAACGCCGTCCCCAGCGGAAGAGAAAATCGAAACCCTCGCATTGCCGCCAATCG
>ONJR01000018.1 GCA_900318195.1 uncultured Planctomycetota bacterium | reverse complement strand
TGCCAAGCGTTTTCGCGTTACCGCTAACGGAAAATTAAAGCACCGTCACAGCGGTACGAGCCACTTGGCTTGGCGCATGACAAGCAAACGCGTCCGTAACCTGCGCGGTACGGATCCCGTTGCCACATGCGAACAAAAAAGATTGATCAAAGCGCTCGGTAAGGGCGGTCTGTGATCCACAAAGCGGTCGCCTAGCGCGTCCGTACGGTTCCGAACGCTCCTTGATTCGCGGTCTCGAGCGTCGGTTACAGAAAATGGGTAAGCAACGTCGACCAGCCTCAAGCGCGGTCGAGACCTTATTTTCGTCATGTATCGCCAGCCTACGCGATCGACCGTGTGGTCGAAGGCGCGCGCGATAGCAATTAGATTCTTAAGGAATACAAAATGAGAGTTACTAAAGGCGCGGCTCGTCGACGAGCTAAGAAACGACTCTTTAAACGCGCTAAGGGTTTTCGCGGAGGTCGCGGCAAGCTGTTGCGTTCCGTAAAGGAAACAGTGCTTCGTTCCGACGTTTTCGCGACGCGCGACCGTCGCGCGCGGAAACGAGACTTCCGCAAGCTGTGGATCATTCGTATCAACGCTGCGGTGCGTATGCGCGGACTGCGCTATAGCCAATTCATTAACGGTCTCAAGAAGGCGAACGTCCTACTCGACCGCAAAATTTTGGCCGACCTTGCCGTCGTCGATCCCGGCGCATTCGACAAGGTCGTTGAGATTGCGAAGGCGGCGCTATAGGTATTGGCGCTTGCTTAACGTCAACGTTTGATCGCTTGTTAAATATTTGAAACGCGCAGAGGTTTACTCTTCTGCGCGTTTTTTATTAACCGCAAGAGAATTTGAACGCTCTTTCCGTATATTATCGGGATTTTGTTTGACTTGTCGACGACGCCTTGATAGAATGGAATCGTCGTGCAGACCGAAGAACTACTTCGGAGATTGTTTCCCATTAAGAGACTCATTGGAATAGCGGAATGAACGTTCATATTACACAAATCGCCAATTTACTCGCCGAGTATATTCTCTATTTGGCGTTCCCCGCTATTCTGACGCCTTTTCTCGTTATAGCGCTTGCGCTGAAGGCGTACCCAACGAGACGAGCCGTTCTTTTATTCCTTCTGCCAACGCTCGCCGCAACCTTGAACTTCATCGCTCAGGGAACGCGCGCCATTACCGTCGTCGCGCTTATCGCCGACGGATTCGTTCTCTGCTTACTCGCGCTCGACCTTTTCTCCATTATTAAACTAGGTAAAACAATCTCCGTTGAGCGACGCACAGAATCGATTGCTTCGCTGGGACAACCGCAAGACGTGCAGCTCGTCGTTGCGAATAACGGCGATAGATTTGTTACGCTCGAGTTTCTCGACGACGCGTCCCCGAGTTCGCGCGCGTTACCGCCGCGAAGCGCCGACAACCTATTGGAAGAGGAAAACGCCGATTATCAAGCGCTCGCGCGACCGACTGCGGTCTTTAATAGTCGAACGCTCGCGCCGCATTCGCAGGAACTTGTCGAATACCGTATTTTATGGACGCAACGCGGCTTTTTCTCGCTCGAATTCGTCGCACTTCGATTAACGAGTCTCGGAAAACTCTGGATCAAATACCAAAATAAGCCGGCGCGCACCGACTTTCAGGTCTTTCCGAATTTCTGTCAGCTGTCTCAATTGGGACTCTTGGCGCGCAAGAGTCAGCTTTCAATTCTAGGCGTTAGACGAGCGCGACGCATTGGTCAAGACGCAGAATTCGAGAGACTGCGCGACTACACCCTTGACGACCAATACAAGTTCCTCGACTGGAAGGCGTCGGCGCGACTCAATAAGCTCATTGTGCGCGACTTTCAAACCACGCGAAACCAGCGAATTATTCTCGCGCTCGACGCTGGAAGAATGACAATGAATCTCTCGCGCGGAATTACCTTATTTGATTTCGCGCTCAACTCGACGCTCGCGTTAGCCTATATAGCGCTCAAACAAGGGGACGAGGTCGGATTCCTCGTCTTTTCAAACGACGTCAAGCGTTATGTCCCGCCGCGCGGAGGCGTCTCGCATATGAACACGCTGATCCGCGCCGTGTTCGACGTCTTTCCCGAACGCGTGGAGTCGCGTTACGATAGAGCTTTCGCCTACCTCAAGACGCATTCCCGAAAACGCGCGCTCGTCGTACTTGCAACCAACGTGCTCGACGAACGCAACGCGACCCAAATAGAAGCATGCATGACGAATCTAGTCGGTTCGCACCTGCCGCTAGGTCTCTTTTTAAGAGAGCATTCGCTATACGACGCCATTGATCAATACGCCGAATTAGAACAAAACGTTCGCGCGTCCGCTTACAACGAGAAAGAAATGGGCAATCATGGGGTTGTCGCCAAATTAGAGCGCGCGGCGGCGCAGTATCGTGAATTAGACCCTACGGATGAAATTGATTCGATGCTATGGAATAGCGACGTCGAAGAAAAGCCCGAGCCGGAAGACCTTTTCTTTCGCGCTGGCGCCGCCGCTGAAATACTCAATTGGCGGAGGAAAACGCTCGTCTCGCTTGAAGCCAAGGGAGCTCTCACTCTCGACGTCTTTCCGGAAGAAGCGACCGCGCCGCTCATCAACAAATACCTGGAGATTAAAGCTCGAAGAATACTGTAACGCGCGGGCAACCGCGTCCCAAAAGAACTATAAACAGCGTCATTGACACACACACACTAGGAGCGAGATATGAAACGGCTTTTCGTGGCGCTCGTCGCCTTGTCAACGTTCGCAACGTCGCTTAGCGCGCCGACTAGCGCGCTAGCGGGGTCGAACGCAGACTCCTTTACCACGCAGAATCTAACGATAGAAACTCGCGACAATCCAGTTGGAATAGAATCTACCGCGCCGCGCATGAGCTGGAAAACGGAATTTCAGTCCTCTGCGGATCAGGGAAACGTCTATAACAAAAGCCAATCGGCCTATCAAATTCTCGTCGCGTCCTCCTTGGAGAAACTTAACGTGAAGGACGCCGATCTCTGGAATTCTGGCAAGATTGAGTCTGACGCGTCTCTGTTCATTACCTACGAAGGTAAGCCTCTCAAGAGTCTCGCAAAATACTACTGGAAGGTACGTGTTTGGGACGAAAAAGATCAGCCGCTCAACTGGTCGGAACCGGCGACCTGGATTCAGGGGTTCGTTACGCAAGACGACTGGAAAGGAAAATGGATCGCTCAACCGGAATCGGTTCGTCCCGACGTCGATATGAGCGGCGCAAATTGGATTGCCGCGCAGGAAGAACGCGAAACAAACACGGGATTCGCAACGGAATACTTCCGCAAAGAATTTATAATTGATCGTCCACAATCTGATTTCGACGAGCAAAATCTTTCCGCTATTCTATACTACGCCGCCAACCAAAAATTCAGGATTTTCGTCAACGGTCGTCAAGTTGGATTCTCGATCGGCATGGTCTTTAACGCGGATCAATTGCGCTCGATCGACGTCTCCGAATATCTTGAGCCCGGTAAGAACGTCGTTGCTTTCGTTGTCTCGAACGATACGAAAAATTCAAACGACACGAAAGCCAATAATGGCGAACTCCGTCCGACCGCGCTTGTCGCCAAGCTGTTCGTGCGAACGCTCGATAAAGCAAACGCGCCCGGGAATTTGCCGACTCCGAACAGGTTCGGAAAGCCGAGCGAAGTTATCTGCGCGCTAGGAACCGACCTTACCTGGAAAGCTACTCTTGAAGAACAAAAGGGATGGAACGGAACCAATTTCAACGACTCGGAATGGGCGAACGCGAAGTACGCGTCCTTTGTCTCGAAGGACGGAAAAGAGGGACTCGACAGCGGTCCGTGGGGTAAACTGCGTCGGCGGTCAGAAGAGATCTCGCCAGCCTTCCAAAAGACCTTTAAGCTAACGAAAAAAGTCAAAACGGCGCGACTTGCCGTCTGCGCGCCCGGTCTCTTCGATTTCTATCTCGACAACCAAAAGATAGGCGAGCAACACCTCACGCCGTCCTTCACGCGTTACGACAAGCGAATCTTCTACAATGTGTACGATCTCGACTCTTATCTACAAGACGCGAGCCAAGAACATAAGCTGCAATTCTTCCTGGGACACTCATGGTACGACGTTCGTTCCATAGTAACCTGGAACTTCGACGCCGCGCCGTGGCGAGATTTCCCAAGACTGCGCGCGCAACTAGAAATTACCTATCAAGACGGCTCGCATGAAACGATCGCAACCGATGATTCCTGGTACTACACGACAAGTCCCGTCCTCTTCGATTGTGTGCGGCAGGGCGAGATCGTCGACGGCGCATGGAAATGCGAAGCGCTAGGCGCCGCTGTCGTCGTCGAGCCGCCGATCGGCAATCCGAAATATGTCGCGCAGAAGAATATCGAGACGACTATTACCGACAAGTACCTTGCCAAGAGCGTTAAAGAAGTCAAGCCGAACGTCTACGTCGTCGATATGGGACGCAATTCCGCAGGCTGGGCGCGCGTAACAATACGCGGTCAAAAACGCGGCGACGTTATACGATTTAAATACTCGGAACGCGTTTTACCCTCTGGTGAAATTGAACGACACGACATTGAACAGCACTTCATGTCGGGAACTCCCTACTATCTCGCGGGAATGAAGGGAGAATTCCAAACGGACTTCTACTTCTGCAAAGGCGACGAAGAGGAGTATTTCGAGCCGCGCTTCACGTACAACGGCTACCAATACATTGAAGTAACCGGTTTAAGAACCGCGCCGAAACCTGAAGATTTCGAAGGACGACGACTTAACACGAACTTCCGTACCATAGGCAGTTTCTCTTCCTCGAACGAACTGCTTAACGCGTTACAGGCGGCGATGCACGAGTCCTATTTGAACAACTTCGTCGCTGGTTATCCTACGGACTGCCCGCACCGCGAAAAGAACGGATGGACTGGCGACGCACAACTCGCGTGCGAATTGGCGCAATACAATTTCGAGAATACGTCGGGCTACGAAAAATGGCTTGACGATCTCGTGGACGAGCAGTTAGAAAACGGTAATCTTCCGGGTATCGTCCCGACGGGCGACTGGGGTTATCCATGGGGCAACGGACCTGCTTGGGACTCCTCGCTCGTTATGATTCCATGGTACGTCTACGTCTATCGCGGCGACAAGAAAATCCTCCAGGATTCTTACGACGCTATGAAGAAATACGTCGATTACATGACGTCGCGCGAACGCGAGAACGGTCTCGTTTATCATGGCTTAGGCGACTGGGTTTTCGCTAAAACGAACACGCCCGTCGAAGTTACGTCAACCGGCTACTATTACCTCGACGCGAAGATCGTAGCTCAAGCCGCCAAAGCGCTCGGAAAAACGGACGATTTTGAGAAATATTCCGCGCTCGCCGAACGCATTCGCACGAACTATAATAAAGAGCTGTACAAAGGCGACGGCGTCTATTCGATCAACAGTCAAACGTCGCAAAGTTGCGCTATTCACCAGGGCTTTGCGCAAGCGTTGCCGGAAAAGGATCAGCAGGCGGTCTTTGCGCGACTTGTGGAAGACGTCGAAAAGACGAACGGACATTTTGACGTCGGAATTTTAGGCGTCAAGTATATACTGAGAACTCTTTCGGAAAATGGACGAACCGATCTCGCCTTGCAACTCATGTTGCAACGTACTAAGCCCGCCATGTTCGATTGGATCAATCGCGGCGCCGGCACGCTGTGGGAAGATTGGGGCGAGGGCTCGTCGCGCAACCATATCATGTTCGGCGATTTCAGCGCGTGGTTCTTCCAGTCCTTAGCTGGAATTAAGCTCGCCGACGCGCCAGACGCGGTCGTCGCAAGCGTCGAGCCGACGTCGCTCGCCTTCAAACGATTCGTCGTAGAACCGAAATCGCGACGCGTAGAAACAACGACGCCGGACGGCGAAACGCTTACGCACGCACAGGCAAAGCTCGATTCGCCTTTCGGTCAAATCGAATCCTCTTGGAATTATGACCGAGAGAAACATGAAACGACCTACGTTGTTCGCGTGCCGTTCAACACAAGCGCAACGATCATTTTGCCAGTCGAGCAAGGGCAAACGTGCGTCGTGGTCAACGGCGCAAAATTCGTCCAAGAGGCGCCGAGCAAAGAGGGCGTCGTTTCCTTTGAAGTCGGGTCCGGCTGTTATTCCTTCGTTGTGAAATAACGGTCGTCGTCGTTGGAATCTATTGCGCGACGCGCCGCGAACTTGACGCGTCGTGTCGCGTTTGAAATCATTCTTCATTTTCTGAAAACACATTGGGTATAATATGTCGCGTCTACAACCGATCGACTACGCGATTCTCGTTGTTTTCTTCCTGATAACGCTCTTTATCGGGTGGCGAACAATGCGGAAAGCGGGGCAAAGTTCTTCCGATTTTTTCCTTTCAGGTCGTTCAACGCCGTGGTGGCTACTCGGCTTTTCCTTGGTCGCAACCACCTTCTCTGCGGACACGCCCAACCTCGTAACGGACATTGTTCGTAAGAACGGAGTCGCCGGCAACTGGGTATGGTGGGCTTTTCTTCCGACAGGTCTAACGACGGTCTTTATCTATGCGAAACTATGGCGCAAACTTGGCGTAACTACGGATATTGAATTCTACGAAGCTAGATACAGCGGCGCTTCCGGCGCGTTTGTGCGCGGCTTTCGAACGTTATACCTCGGTTTGATCGTCAACACGCTAATCATGGCGTCGGTTACGCTTGCTATCATCAAGATCTTTGGCGTCATGCTGGGTTTCTCGGAATTAACCACGATACTCACAGCCGGCACGGTTACGGTCGTATTCACGACAGTCGGGGGGTTTTCTGCCGTACTCTGGGCGGACTTCGTACTCTTTTTAGTCGCTATGGCGGGGAGTATCGCGGCGGCGATCATTGCCGTTCAGCTTCCAGAGGTCGGCGGACTTTCGCAACTCTTATCCACGCCTGAAGTCGCGTCCAAACTCTCCTTCTTGCCAGACTTTAGCGATAAAACAGCCGTCATTACGCTTCTGGTTGTTCCTCTCGCCGTACAATGGTGGAGCGCGTGGTATCCCGGCGCGGAACCGGGAGGCGGCAGTTATACCGCGCAAAGAATGCTCGCCGCAAAATCGCCCGCGCACGCCGTAGGCGCGACTCTTTTCTTCAACGTATGTCACTATGCAGTACGACCGTGGCCGTGGATTCTCGTCGCTCTCGCGTCGATTATTGTGTTCCCTAATCTGGAGTCGCTACAGCAGGCTTTTCCCAACATTCCCGCTGATAAAGTCGCGGACGATATGGCGTACCCCGCTATGATGACAAAGTTGCCCGCAGGAATCTTCGGTATCGTCGTCGCCTCGCTTTTCGCCGCGTATATGTCGACGATCGCGACCCACCTCAATTTAGGCTCGTCCTATATGGTGAACGATTTCTATAAACGCTTCGTCAATCCTATCGCGTCTGAAAGACAGCAAGTTTTTCTTGGAAGGCTCTGGACTGTCGTTTTGATGGTTTTCGCGTGCGTTATTGCGCTCTTCCTAGAAAACGCGCTTGGCGCGTTTCAGATTCTGCTCTCCATTGGAGCCGGAACGGGATTGCTCTTTTTGCTACGCTGGTTCTGGTGGCGTATCAACGCGTACAGCGAGATTGCCGCTATGTGTTTTGCGTTCCCGATCGCATGCTATTTCCAGTTGATCCACAAGAGTCTATGTTTGCGCTATATGTCGGCAGACGCGTTCGATGCGTCTTGGCTCAGTAATCCCAGTATTCAACTAGTCGTAAGCGTTGCGATTACTACTGTTGGATGGCTGCTTGTTACCTATTTAACGCCCCCTGACGACAAGAGAACGTTGCGCGCGTTTGTGCAACTGACTCGTGCGGGCGGTCCCGGCTGGAAGAAAGTCTACGACGACGCTAAGGCTGAAGGAATCGAACTTGTCGGCGCCGACGATAAGTGGTCCGTGCCGTTTGGCATTCTTTGTAGCGTCGTCGGTTGCATTGCGATTTACGCGGCGCTCTTCGGCGTCGGCGCGCTATTGTACGGTGAAGCGGTCTTTGGAACGGCGCTTATCGCGGGCGCCGCCGTCGCGTCGATCATTCTATTCAAGGCGTGGCGGCGCATGGAAAAGATCGCGCCCAGCGACGACCTCTAAAATCGTTTTAACCCTCAACTTCTTAGAGCGCGCCGACGGCGCTACCGTCGGCGCGCAATGAATAATTCTTAACTCAAGGGAGTTGCTTTATGCTACGCTCACACTTTTCGAGACTAAAATCAGTAACGTCATATCTAGCCGCAATTCTAGCCTCGTCCTGTCTCGCGTGCGCGCTATACGCCGCCGATCCGATCGCGCCGCCGAACTACGACGAAGAAAAAGTTCCACAGTTCACGCTTCCCGACCCGCTCGTCGCGCCCGACGGCTCTAAAATTGAGACGCCTGAACAGTGGCGCGAGATTGCGCGACCAAGAATCTTAGAACTCTTTAAGACCGAGATGTTCGGACAATTCCCGGAAGCCGATCTATCTAAGGTAAAGTTCGAGGAAATCTCCACGAAACCTGACGCGCTCAATGGAAAAGCGACGCGGAAAGAAATTCGGATCTACTTCAACTACCCTGAGAAAACGCCTAAGGCGGATCTCATGATCCTCATTCCCAACAACGCGAAGAAGCCGGTTCCGGCTTTCCTCATGCCAAACTTCCAGGGTAACCATACCACAACGGACGACCCGACCGTTACGGCGGTGGACGCGCCGTTTAGAACGAGAAACGCCAATGAAAAACCAGACGATGTGCGCGGCGTCGCTAAAAGTCGCTGGGCGTTCGATAAGATCATTGATCGAGGATACGCCGTCGCAACGGTCTACTACGAGGAAATTGAGCCCGATAAAAGCGCCGAATTCAAATATGGCGTTCATCCGCTCTTTACGAATTTCGATATAACGAAGGACGATTACCCAGCCGTTATCTCTGCTTGGGCTTGGGGACTCTCGCGCGCGCTTGACTGCCTGCAAACAGTCCCTGAAATCGACGCGACCAAAGTCGTCGTCGCCGGACACTCGCGTCTTGGTAAAACGGCGCTATGGTGCGGCGCCAACGACGAACGATTTGCCGCCGTTATCTCGAACAACTCAGGGTGCGGCGGCGCCGCGCTCTCGCGTCGTGAGTTTGGCGAACGCGTCGATCGAATTAACGCGTCCTTCCCACACTGGTTCACGAAAAAATTCCATACTTACGGCTCGCGCGTCAACGATCTGCCAATCGACGAGCATGAACTCATCGCGCTAATTGCCCCGCGTCCAGTCTACGTGGCGAGCGCGAGCGAAGACCTTTGGGCCGATCCGAAGGGCGAGTTCCTCTCTTGCTTCTATGCCGATCCGGTCTACAAACTCCTCGGAACCGACGGCTTCGGCGGAGTCGTTGCGCCCCCTGAGGTAAATACGTCGGTCGGCGCCACGATTCGTTATCATAAGCGAACCGGTAAGCACGACGTAACCGATTTCGATTGGGAAAAGTATCTCGACTTTGCCGACTTTGTCTTTGGTCGATAGTCCCAACGGCGACGTATCTGCGAACCATAGTGATTATGCTAACTGATTGCCGACGAAACGGCTACTAAACGGCTCGCTTCGTCGGCAGATTCAACTAAAATATCGAGAAGCGAAGATGGCTCAAGAAACGCAAAAAAAGAAGACGTCCTTTTTTGTCTATGTGTTCGTTATCGCATTATTCGTTCGAGGCGGCGTTCTTTTTTTCTCGCTCAACTCGTTCGACGCCGATCCCGACGCATATCGCGCGCTTGCTGAAAACATATACTCCTACGGCGTCTTCGGCGAAAAGGAAGTTGCAACCGCGTTTCGCCCGCCGCTCTATCCGGCGACGTTAGCCGCGCTTATACCGCTTCAAAATTCCGATGATCGCTCAGCGCGCGTCGACTCGCTGCGCGCAACGAGCGAGATGGAAAAACGACGACATACTCTTATTGATAAACTTGCGCTTTCACGTAACGCGTCGATTGCGCTATGGCATTGGATTCTCGGCGTCGCAACGGTTACGTTTACCTACGCCGGCGCTCGTAAACTAGGGTTGTCAGAACCGCTTGCCTCACTCGCGGCGCTACTCGTGGCGGTCGATCCAATTCTTCTGCAGCAATCTCGACTCGTTATGACGGAAACGTTAGCGGCGTTCTTTGCCGCCGCGCTTCTTTTCGCGACCATACTTGTCGTACAACGTCGTCCCATGAAAAAATCGTCGTGCGCGCGCTATCTCATGCTTGGCGCGCTATACGGTCTATCAACACTGTGCCGTCCCGCCTTCTGGGTCTTTGCGGCGTTGGCGCTCTTAAACTTGATTCTTCTGGAATTATTAGATTGTCGTAAGAAACGTGCGGCTATAAACGTTCTGAACGGCGATTCGCAATCGTCAGAGCCGACTCGGCGCTCAGGAGGTCTTGCGCGTATCGTCGCGTTTCTATTAGGAGTCGCCTGTCTCAGCGCGCCTTGGTGCGCGCGAAATTATCGAGCGTTTGGCAAACCCATCCTCACGACAACGCACGGAGGTTACACGCTACTGCTAGCCAACAATCCTGAGCTCTACCACCATTACGCGACGGCGAGCTCTCCGTTGGCTTTGTGGAATCCAGACGAATTCTTCGAACGCAATCGTCGCGAATGTGATGAAGCGGTCAAACAAGCTAACGTTAGTTCTCCAAAGGAAAGAGAACTCTTTCAAGACGAATGGTCGCGTCGGTACGCGATCGACACGATCAAAGCTCAACCGGAAATGTTCGCATACTCCTGTTTTATCAGAATCGCCGAATTGTGGCGCGCGCTACCTAACGACGTAGAACGAACAACGCAACCTATCGCGCGAGAACGGGATCGAGGCGTCTTGCCCATCAAGTTCAATTCAGCCGAATTAAAAGATCAAGCTCGATACGCTGTCGCTGCGTTTTACCTAGTCGAGTTCTTTGTCGCCGTCGTCGGATGCGCTAAGTTATATTGCGCGCGGCGTCGCAATCCGAATAAATCGCCTATTGCGTCGTCTCCTTATCTATGGGGATTTCTGCTCGTCCTATCAGTGCAAATCCCTCATCTTGTCTACTGGACAAATATGAGAATGCGCGCGCCGATTGAGGTTTTCCTACCAGTTTTAGCGTCGCTCGCACTGGCGAGTATGCGGAACCTCGATAATACGCACAAAACAAAAAGCTCGCAAAATGAGCAAAATTAACAATGTCGATAAAACTGACGTCAAAACGTCAGAAATAAAAATCTTTATTCGGAACTACTTGAAACTTTGTTTAAACTGGAGTAAAATAGGTAGAATAGAACGGCGTCTTTGCGGATAAGGCGCACTATACGATACGCGACTAGCGGCATGGCAAAGGTAAAAAGCCGCTGTTTTTAATTCGAGATTGAGCGATGAGACGCATAACGACCCTTATTATTATCGCGCTGACAGTACTGTGTTCGCGCGCGCTGGTCTCAGGACAAGAGATCATCTTTGAGGATCGGTTTGAGGGAGCTCTACAACCGGGCTGGGTGTGGCAACGCGACAACTCTGCGTGTCGACGTTTCGTGAACAACGCGCTTGAGATTCTCACCGAGCCGCTCTTTTCGGGCGAAGCGCGCAACGCGCTCGTACGACCGCTTAATTTCTGGAGAATGCAAACAGGCGCCGCACCCGAGACGTACCGCATTGAAACCGAGTGTTACTTTCTTGAGAAGCCAACCTCTCAATTTCAGCAATGCGGGGTGTACTGGATCCAAGGGAATCGCGTGCTCTTTAAATTGGTCTTTGCTAACGACGATGGCGAAATGTACGTCTTTCCTGGGAAAAAGCCTGTAAAAGCGCCGGGAGGAAAGCTTCGCATTACAGTTACAGGACGCAATATAATCGCGGAATTTTGTCCGCTCAATGACAAAAATTTCCAGCGCGTATACGAGGGCGTTATTAATTCCTCGCCTTACGATCGCATTAGTCTTCAATGTTGGGGAGGTCAAGGCGCCTCGACCAACCAGACCGGCGCGGCCTCCTGGGCGCGATTTAAGTATTTTCGCGTTGAAAAGGTGGATGATTAGTCGAGCGCGTTACGTTTGTGCGGCACGTTGCTTGGTCGTTGAGGAGATTCTAAGACTACTATGTTTAAAGGCGTTGAAGTTGTCTGTTTTCTTGCGGCATACGTCGTAGCCTTCGGATTAGAAGCGATAAAGTTACGATGGAAGGAGAGCAAATTGGCGTCGACTGGCTCGTTTGTATTCCTGCTGCTCGGCGTCTTCGCCCACGTTCTGTTCCTTTACTATAACGACCTGCTACAAAATAATCGATTCTCGCCGAGCGCTGGAGGCTGGCTCTATGTGCTAGCGCTTATGGTCGTAGCGGCGCTGATCTATCTAAAGCTGGTGTATCCTAAAACCCAGTTTGCTCTGTTCCTTCTGCCTGTCGTCTTCGCGCTCATCACAGGCTCGATCATTTTCGGCAACGCCACTTTCACACGCGCCGCTACGTGTCGGTGCGTTCGAGCGATCCATAGCGTCGCTCTTATGATGGCGACGTTAATCGCATTACTAGGCGCCATTGCCGGAGCTATGTACCTCTGGCAACGCGCGCGATTAAAGAAAAAGAAAGGATTTCAAGGCTTTCGACTTCCATCGATTGAATGGCTTGGTAAGGCTAGCGTGCTCACGGCCAACTCGTTAGTAGTCGCGCTCGGGGTCGGCGTGGTCTGCGGGTTCTATCTAGAAGTCTTTGCCCAACGTTCTGCAGAACTGGCGACTAAAATCGATTTCGTCGCTTTCGGCGCAACGATTCTTTTCCTTGGCGCGTTTCTTGCGCGTACGGTAACAAGTAAAACGAAGATTAACGATTCCAACGCTAGCGCGGCGATTCACAATATAGTTTGCGCGGCGGTAATAGTCGTCCTGCTTTCATTAGCGCTCTTCTCACCGACGGGTCATCTCAAAAAGTTGTCGCAGTTCTCGCCGCCGCGTAGTCGATCCACGATCAGCTCAGAGTATTGTCAACATCAGCATAGTCGCGCCCTTAAGGAGTGTCAGGGATGCCAATTCGTGTTATAGGGCTTACCAATCGGATAGCGCCAATTGAAGTGCGGGAACAGTTTTCGTTTAACGCGGTTGGAGTCGAAGACGCGCTTGCTCGATGGCGTCAAGCGTTTCCCGAAGTCGAGGCGACGCTCGCGTCGACGTGCAATCGTACGGAGTTGTACTTTGCCGCCGAACGTTCGGAACTTCCATCCTACGAAGACGTCTTTCCTTTTCTCATTCCTTCGCGCCGATCGACGTCGACGCCCAAGTTGCAATTTGCAGAGTATCAGACGTACTTTCAACATTTTGACGAACTCAACGCGATTAAGCATTTGTTTTCAGTCGCTTCCAGTCTAGACAGCATGATTTTGGGCGAGCCGCAGATCTTATCGCAACTCAAGCGAGCGTATGAGATAGCCGTTAAATTAAATTCAACCGGACCAATCCTTAACACGGCGTTTCAAACGGCGTTTAAAACAGCCAAGCGCATATCGGTCGAAACGGAAATCTTCCGACGGCGCGTGAGCGTGCCGAGCGTCGCCGTCGTGGACTTTGTTCTCAACATATTTGAACGACTTGAGGATAAAACCACGTTACTTTTAGGCGCCGGCGAAATGGCGGAAGAAACGTTGAAATACCTCGTCGATTATGGCGCTCGTACGATAAGCGTCGCGAATCGTAGCGCAGAAAAGGCGCAAAACCTCGCGGATACCTGGGGCGGAACGCGCGTCGAATGGAACGCGCGAATGGACGCATTAGTCGACGCCGATCTTGCGATCTGCGCAACGGGCGCAACCGAGCCGATCATCTCCTACGAGGACTATCTCGGAATTGAACGAAAAAGAAAGAGCGGTCGTCCTCTCTTTATTCTCGACCTTGCCGTGCCGCGCAACGTCGACGCCCAAATAGGCGAACGCCCCAACGTCTACTTATATTCGGTCGACGATTTGGAAGCCGTATGCTCACATAACAAAGAATTACGCGATAAGGAGATTCCAAAGGCCGCTAAAATTGTTGACGAAGAAGCGCAAAAGTGTATGGCGGACGTCAACGTTAGAAAATCGATCGACGCGATTAGAGCGTTGCGAAATAGCTGGAACGACGTCAAGCAGGCGGAGCTAGAACGACTGCTTAACAGAATTGAATGCGACGATCACACGAAAGAGGAGATTCGCTACTCCTTCGACAGACTCGTCAATAAATTGCTTCATTCTCCAACCGTCTCGCTACGGGACGCCTCGCAAGGGGAAGGCGAAACGAAACTAGTCGACGCGTTGCGCAAACTTTTTCGATTTTAATAGATGAAAGTCGTCCCCGAACGCGCTTCAACACTACAGAGAAGCTGCCGAGGAAGCAACGCTCGATTTGTTCGTACGAAAACAACCGATTGTCATCACGCCTGTTTTCGATTCGCGTGAGTTTGCGTCGCGCTCGACCACGATTTGCGTCGCGCCTTCGTCCGCGCTATGAACGACAATCCTCCCTTCGTCCCACAGAGTTTGTTCGCTCGCCGGACTGCGTAAAAATCCGCCGCCGCTTATCACCACCCAATCGGGATCGCTCCAATCGTAAAAGTCTCTGAAATTGACCGTTTTCCCACCGTGGTGCGGCGCTAGCGCTAGGTCGTATTTCTCGTTCGGCGAGTCCAAAAAGAGCGCTTCGTCCGTATCGAGATCGCCTGGAAAAAGAAAGCGGCGCCCCAGAAAATCAAGTGAAACGACGAGACTATTAGCGTTCGATTCTTCGAGAAACGTCTCGCCGTCGTTGGGAGTAGGATGTAAAACTTCGAGCTCGTTGAACCCTAAATGGGAGAGTCGACGACGTCCGACAACTTGAACTATTCGCGCGCCATTTCGGTCAAGCGCGTCTCTCAGCGCTTGGAGCTTACGATTATCCTTTTTAAACATAACGGGCGACACGCACACGTCTTTAATCGTAACTAGTTGCGCAAGACGTTCAAATCCGCCGTAATGATCGAAATCGGCATGAGAAATTATCGCAAGATCGATTTGCGTCTTACCGTAATTCCACAGATTCTTCGCTACGATCTCAGCTGCTCGGTCGGAGTTTGTCATACTGCCGCAGTCGTACAAGAAGACTCGCCCGTCGGGAAAAACGCCGAGAACCGCCAGACCGTGTCCGACGGAAAATACGTCTATACGTAACTTCTGACTGCGCGCTATCTGCACGTCCGAGTAGAGGCGCTCGACAATAACCGCAGACGCAAGAAGCATAACGAACGCGACCAAAACGGCGCGCGAAGGACGTCGCGTAGGAAAAAGCGTCCACAAGACGAGCGGAAGATAAAAGAGCCAAAGCGTCCATACGTTCGGAGTCGGAACGTGGATCGCGCCCCAACTAGGCGACGCCATCGCGTCAAGAATCTTCAAAAAGACGTCGTAGAACAAATTACAGATCCAGCCCAATCCAGGAACGAGCCAGCCGAAACATCCGGGCGCACAGTCTGCAGCGACTCCTACGAATGCAAGCAGAAACGCCGATAAAAGGGAGCAGGTAGCAGGAAGCCAAATTAACGGATTCGCTATGATCGCAATCGGCGTAAAAAGATTCGTCTGACGTAAAATTAACGGCGTTCCGACGAGCCAAATAATCACTCCCACTTTAATTAACGCGCGAGACTTACCCCAAAGCCATTTGCCCAATCGATACGCAAGAGGTCTTAAATGTAAACTTACAACGCGTTGCCAAAATGACAGCTCCGTATCGCTCGGCGATTCCGGCTCCGCTTGTCGACGACTAAGCTTCAGCAAACGTCGCTCTTTAATTGCTCGCCATCGCTCGTCGTTGGAAAGAGACTTGTCGTAAAGGGAATTCGCGTCAATCCACAAAAAGGTTCCCGTTGCTAAAAAAGAAAGTTGCGCGCCCATCTGAAAGAGTTCGCAGGGATTCCAGAAGAGCAACAGTATCGCAGCCGCAACAAGCGTATTGAGAGCTACGCCGCGACGATGAATCAAGACGCCAACGCTGTAGACTATCGTCAAAAAACTCGCTCGGATAATCGGCGTGCGCGCGTCCGTCAAAGCAAGATAGAATAATACCAGCGCAATCGTCAAGACGCTAACGACGGCAACCGGCGCGCCAAGTCGCCTCAAAAGAAAAACAAAAGCGCCTATAACGAGCGCGACGTGAAGACCTGAAATGGCTAGCAAGTGAATTGTGCCGGTGCGGCGAAACGATTCGTTGGTCGATTCGTCCACGTCGTTCCGGAAACCAAAGGTCATACCGACGGCGACAGACGCGTTGCGCTCGCTGAGCGATTCGCGAAGAACCCCGACCGCGCTAAGACGTATTCGCTCAAAACGTCTCAAAAGGCGATACTTCAAGGGAAGCGGCTCGCCTTTAAGCCGATCTATACAATCAGGACTTTCAATATAAAAGGTCGTGAGAACGCGTTGCGCGCGATAGTAGAAGCGTCGATCAAAGTCGCCGGGATTGTCAGGACGTCTAGGACGCCCCAAGCGCCCCGGCGCGCGAATAACGTCGCCGATCCGGAGGAACCGCGCGTCGCCGCTAACCGTCGCTAGGACGCGACCGGAATATTCCTCCCAGACGCCGCCGTTCTGCGCGCACAAAATTTCTGCTTGAAAAGAAGTGGAATCGTCGTCGCCGTAGATCGTATTATTCTCTTTCGCGGTACGTAGCGTCGCCGTCTTCAGCACGCGCAATTCCACGATCGACGCAACTCCTTTTTCGGGAATATGCAGACCTATTTCCCTTTCAGGAAAACAGTTATAGTATGCGTCATGCCGAATTCCTGCAATAGCGCATACAATAAGCCAAAGCCAGACGCCGCCAAACAAAAGCAGATAAAGCGCCTTATTGACAAAACTCCATTTAAACAGAAAGGCGCAATTATCAAAATAGTATCGCGTTTCAGGAACACGTCGAACAAGAATAAAAGAGGTCGCCTTACTCGCAAGATACATAAGGGACGCGAACGCTATTACGACAAGCCAACCCCCGCGACCGGGAGAAAGAACGGCGTCCGTGAAGATTCCGACTATTACGGCAATGAAGATTGGGATCAAAGGCGCGTTCTGTGTGCGCGGAAATTCTGATACCGACGGCGGCGTCATGTACGTGGCGTCTCTAGGAAAGGAATCAAATCAGTTAAAGCAACGAGATCGCCAGACGTCAGTCCAGCGACCTCGTCGTACTATGTCGCAAGCAAGAAGTCGCTATGCGCGCTTGAACTACTCTTCAAGTTGCGCCAGGATGCTCTCAGCGATAACGAAATTCGCGGAGACATTTTGGATGTCTTCATGCTCGTCAAGCGCGTCGGTCAGCTTCAGCGCCTTTTGAGCGACAGACAAATCGTCGATTACCATGGCGTCGCGCGGAACGTACGTGATCTCTGCGTGTATCGGTTGAATATTAACGCCGTTGAGGTATTCAAGGACAGAATCGAAAGCTTCAGGAGCGCACGTAATTTTATAAGCGTCTTCAACGCTCTCGACGTCGTCGGCGCCGGCTTCGATCGCAAGGTCCATCATTTCTTCCTCGCCCTTCGCGCCCGACTCTACCTCTATAACGCCCTTTTTGTCGAAGTTCCAACTCACACAACCGGACTGACCAAGTTTACCGCCGCAGACTTCGAATATCTTACGGATTTCAGGCGCCGTACGATTGCGATTGTCCGTAAGACCGGCCGCCATTACGGCGATTCCATTCGGACCGTAACCTTCGTAGAGCACTTCTTCATACTCGACGGGATCGAGTTCGCCTGTGCCACGTTTGATCGCGCGCGTAATGTTATCCTTCGGCATATTCACCGCGCGCGCCTCGGCAATAGCCGCACGCAAACGAATATTGTCGTCGGGATTGCCGCCTCCCTGCTTCGCCGCAATAATGATCGATTTCGCGACCTTACTCCACTCCTTACCGCGCTTCGCGTCGATCAATGCTTTTTTGTGCTTGATACCAGCCCAATGGGAATGTCCAGACATAAAACTCCTCGCAATTAAAAATGCTTAAACGTGGACTTAGCGAAGCTCAATACACGAAGGATTAAACGCTTCGCTATGCGCTATTATACCGTCGCGTTACGAAATTCCCATGAGGAAGTCGCGTCAATTACTCAGACGTATAGTCGGATACTATCAAAGACTTCCACAGGAAATCTCTTCGAACTCGCCTATACGACCAAGTATTGTTGCGGGCTCGATTTAACGTGGTTTCTTCTGTTGAATTTCCTGTATTTTAGTCTCTTCGTCTTGTTGAGACTTGGAACTACTCTTACTCTTTTTTGCAGCGGCGCTTTGTTTAGCGACGTCGTTCTTCTCGGACGCGTCAGACGAATCTGACGCGGTCGTTGATTTACGGGCGCGCTTCTTCTTCGGCTGCACGGAGGCGCCGCCGTCGGGAGGTTCCGCTTGTGAATCTTTGGTCAATTCATCCTTACGCTTCGCCGACTTCTTTTTAGCGGACGACGTAGCTTCGTCCTCGTCGCTCGACTTTTTAGTAGCGCGCGACGACTTTTTCGGCGTTTTTATCTCTTGGGAAGTCGAACCTTGCGACTTTGCGACCGATGATTCTGCTTTAAGATCGTCGTCAGTTTGAGACTTAACCTTCCTGGTAGACTTCTTCTTGGCTTGAACGGACTTCTCACCGTCTGACGGCGCGTCGGACACGACTGCAGTAGCGTCGCTCGTAACGCCCCTAAGACTCTCGTCTTGTGCGTTCGAATCGTCGTCTTTCTTGGCAACCTTCCCCTTGCCGCCCGATTTACTTGCCGCCTTTTTAGCGCCCTTTACAATTTTACCGTCTTCAGCTGCGCTTTCCGTTTCAACCGCTTGTTGCGACTCGGATTTAGCGTCTAACGCTACAGACTGAGCGTCCGCCTTTTTCGTGCGAGGAGCGCGCGTTCTCTTCGTCTCGGAATCGCTCGACTCATCCGTAGACGCAGACGCAACGCCGCCGCGCGCTTCCTGGACGCGCTCGCCGTTCAGATCAAGCGCCGCCGGATTAGAATTCGGCGCTAGATCGTCCGAATTAAGAGCCGCGCTCTTTTTGAGAGTAGACCGGCGTTTTGATTTCGTCGCGGTCTCCTCGGGCACGGTCGTAGAGGAAACAGACGCGCTGTCCATTGTCAAGATAGTTTCTTCCCCAGCCTCAGGATCGGTGATTCCCGGTTCTTCGTCTGGGTCATGTTCATCGTCGTCGTCGGCGTAGGCTTCCGCCCTTACGTCGTCTTTGAGAGCCGCAGGACTCTTGCGCGCCCTTTCTTTATGAATTAAGAGTCGTGCAATTTCACGCGGGTCAGAGGGCCACTTCGGTTCGACGAGCGGCTCGAGTGAACGTTTACTCGCAGATTTATCAAAGGAAGCGAGGAATTTTATCACTTCGTCCTGCTTTTCAGGCGTTGCCAGATCGGCGCCGCACTGGAACAGAAGGATAAAGAGCTCGGTAAGTTCCTCGCGAGTAAATCGTTTTGACGGCAAAATTGGCGTCTCCGCCTCGTCGCGAACTTCAACTAGACCTACGGCGCGCAGAACGCGCAACATACCTTCAGAACAGGGTAGCGTGGGTTCGTTAAAAGCGAAGAACTTTACGAAATCGTTCATAAAGCGCGTCGAATATGGAATAGCGTCCAGAAACTGAGTCAAGGCGTCGACGCCGCGCGTACGCAAATCCTCGAGATCAAAGCGGAACGTCTGGTCGAAGATAGACTGCAAAAGCCGACGCAGACGTTCGCCGTCGCGCGCCGCGCCTTTATAGTTGCCGACAACTTCGGCTATTTCGTCAGCCTTGGCGACGCGAATTTCATTCCAATCGATAAAATACCGTTCAAGAGAATCAAAGGACGTGAGCGCTCTTTCAAAGTCGCCGTTTTCCAAAAAGAGCGCGTATACCAGTATGTCGAGCAACTTTCGATCGTTCGACGCGAGCGGTTGCGCGCTCGAATACCGCTTCAGCAGGTGTTTCGTTAAAGATCTGACGTCTTTAGTTCGCGAAGCCATAGTTCTATAACTTTTCCTAATGATTAATACGGTTATAAAGACAACGAGCGAGGAAAAAGTTAATCGTCGGACGACGAATCTTCTTCGTCGTCCGCCTCGGCAAACTCATCGCCGTCGACGCCTTCTTCGGTATCAGCGTCCGCCGACGACGACGCTTCCGCCTCGCGTTGCGAACGTTCCTCGGCAAGAATCTGAGTAACCGCCACAAGATTCTTAACGCCCTTATCGACCTCAAAAACAAGGGTCGGCGTGTAACGCGTTTCAATTCGCTTGGAACACTTCTGCTGAAGGTAACCCGCCGCGCTCTTGAGACCCTGTTGTATGAGCCGTTCCTTCGTCTCGCCGCCCGTCGTCATGAAAAAGACCTTCGCGATCCGCATATCGGGCGAAACTTCGACCTTGGTTATTGTCGCGTTCTGCACGCGCGGATCCTTAATATCGGTCAAAATAGCTGTGGCGACTACTTTTCTAATCGCTTCGGCGGCTTTTAATGCTCGTCTTGACGCCATAACAATCCTTCCTTACTCGGACGTCGGTCGCGAATCGCCACCGGCGTCTCCATGCGCTAGCGCTATATTGGCTAGCGCGCTATTTCACAACAAACGCAACAGTTCTCCCTAGCGCGAAGACGACTTGCCACCGGTCGACGACTCGTCAAACGACCGCGCGACTTCTTCTATCTTATACGCTTCGAGAACGTCTCCTTCTTTGACGTCGTTGAAGTTTTTCAGCTTCATACCGCATTCGTATCCTTCGCGCACTTCGCGCGCGTCGTCTTTCTCACGCTTAAGCGTCTCAAGCGGATACTCGCCAATGATACGACTGTCGCGAATGACGCGAATACGGCAATCACGCTCGATAACGCCGTAAATTACGCGACATCCGGCAATAACGCCGACGCGGCTTATATTAAACGCGCGCTGAACAACTGCGCGACCAAGTTCCTTGACCTGCTCGATCGGCTTAAGCATACCTTCCAAAGCCGCGCGAATATCTTCCGTAAGTTTATAGATAACGTCGTATCGGCGGATCTGAACCTTCTTCGTTTCGGCAAGCGCGCGCGCGTTCTCTTCAGGAACGACGTTGAACCCGACGATAATCGCGTCCGACGCGTCCGCAAGATGCACGTCCGCTTCGGTAATACCGCCTACAGACGCCTGTAGGATCTTAACCTTGACTTCCGGATGCTCCAGTTTGCCGAGCTCTTTTCGGATCGCTTCAATCGACCCTCGCACGTCCGCGCGAATAATCACATTGAGCGTCTGCTCGGTTCGCGCCGATTTAATGCGTTCAAAGAGGCTTTCAAGCGTAACGTGCGACTGCGAATTCGCAAGCTCGATCTCGCGCGAACGCGCCTGACGCTCTTCCGCTATCTGACGCGCCACGGTTATGTCTTCCAGCACAACAAACTTACTACCGGCTTCCGGAGGCGTGTCGAGACCAGAAATCGTAACCGGACAACTTGGTCCCGCTTCTTTAATACGTTTATTCGGAGAGGTCGTGTCGTTCATAGCGCGCACGCGTCCATAAGAGGAACCGCACAGCACGACGTCGCCGCGACGCAACGTGCCTTTTTGAACAAGCGCCTTACATAGAACGCCCTCGCCCTGCTGCAACGAGGATTCGAGCACAACCCCCATCGCGGGACGATCAGGATTAGCTTTTAACTCGTGCAATTCCGCCACAAGCAGAAGCGTCTCGAGCAATTTATCGACGCCCATGCCGGTTATCGCGCTCGTATGCACAATCTCAACGTCGCCGCCCCACTCGCTCGGCATGAGATCGTTCGACGCAAGCTCCTGCACGACTTTGTCGGGATTGACGCCTGGCAAGTCCATCTTATTAAGCGCGACGACAATTGGGACGCCCGCCGCTTTCGCGTGGCTAATAGCCTCTTCCGTTTGCGGCATAACGCCGTCGTCGGCCGCAACGACAAGTACGGCAATATCCGTACAGTTCGCGCCGCGCGCGCGCATTGCGGTAAACGCTTCATGTCCGGGCGTGTCAACGAACGTTACGGGACCGCCTGCGGTTACAATCTGATAGGCGCGAATATGCTGCGTAATACCTCCGCTCTCGCCGGAAACGACATGGAGATTGAGAATACGGTCAAGCAACGACGTCTTACCGTGATCCACGTGTCCTAGGAATGTAACGACCGGCGCTCGCGGTTTGAGCGTCTCGGGCGGATCCTCTTGATCATACGCGGAATCGACGTACATTTCCTCGAGCGTCGCTTCTTTTTTAATCGTCGCTTTAAGCTCGAAGGCGTCGATAAGAAGATTAATCACGTCGACGTCAAGCGGACTATTCTGCGGCGCGAGAACCTCGAATTCCATTAGTTTCTTAATAATCGCCGCAACTGATAGACCCGTCGCTTCTGCAAACTGGCGCGAAGTACAGGGCAGCTCGATCACAACGTCGTTCTTACGCGGAGCCGTGACGACGGTTCGCGCCGTTTTATCTCGTCGCGAACGCGAGCCTGTGCGGCTAGAATATCGATCGTCCTCTTCGTCGCCCGATCCAACGCGATAACGCATCTGATCGTTGCCGCTACGCCGCGTTTTATTGCCGCGCGAACCGGAATCGTCGCGATCGCGACCCGACTTCTTCTTACCCTTTTCGTTACGATCGCGCTCCTCAGCTAGCTCGGCGCGTCCGAACTTCGCGTCGCCGCGCCCGTTTCCGTCGCGTCGGTCTGTCTTAGCGCCGGTCGCGTTGCCGGTTGAACGATCAGTAGCGGATCGCAAATGCTTCATTAATGGACCGGAGACCGCTCCACCGTTTGCTACAGCGCGCAACGCCTCGGCAGAAAGACGCGCCTCTGGTTTTTGAGCGACCGGCTCTTTTTCGACCTTCGGCGCCTTTACCGGTTGCGTCGGCATCGGCGCGAGGTGTACGGCGACCTCATGACCCTTATTACCGTTCGGCTTGGACGAAGGCGCGGAAGCGTTCGCGTCGTCCTTTTTGCGTTGCGGCTGTCCTAGAACACGCACGCGAGAACTCGATTGCGACGCCATCGGCGGCGGCGGCGCCATCGCGGACATAGCTTGCGCGTCATGCTCAAGTTGCGAGATAAAAGACGAGGTAACCGGCGCCGGGCGCGTAGGTTTTGGAGGCTCAGGATTACGACCTTTCCTACCGTTAAAATCGCGCTCTCGCGGTCGCTTGGAATTATTCCGCGAATCATTCTTCGTCGACGCTTGGGAACCGCTGTTAGCCCCGTCTCGTCTTGATAGAACGTCGTGCAACGGAGGTTTGCGCGCTATGTTCGTCGCTTGTTCGTCGTCCTTTCCCGAGCTGACAGATTCGCGCTTTGCTGTTTCAGCGTCCTGCGCCTTCTTATCCTTATCTTTTTCAGCGTCGCTGGGACCGCCTTCAGCAACAGGTTCCGCCTCGACGGTAACCGCAGCTGTTGCAGGCGCTTGTCCTTCGCTTTCCCTCGAGTCGCTTTGCGGCTGAGGCTCAACTACAATCGGAGTGCTCTGATCGACGGTCGGCTCGACGTCTACTTGCGCCGCAGTCGAATCCTCCTGGTTCACGGCATACCCTTCGGCTCCCTGCGCAGAGTCGGAACCGACAGAAATCTGCTCAATCTCATGCGCTGGTTGAGTCTCTTCGCCCGAGGTGGACGCGTCTGAGACGTCGTTCTGCGTCTCCTCCGAGGACGTCGGCTCGACCGTAGCCGGCGCGTCGACAACCTCGTTGGTCGAATTCGATTGAACTTCGTCTGGGTTCGAACTCTGCGCGCGTTCTTCGGGCTCTACTTCGGGGTCAATCCGCGCGGGCGTAGTCGCCGACGTTGGTTCGCTAGAAACGGGAACGACAGGCGCTATTTCAGGAGTAGGTTCGGGAACCGGCGGAATTGGGACGAACGGCGTATTCGTCGAAACGACGTCGACATGCGTTCGCACCGTCGGATCAACTTCAGAAAGCCGACCGCGCGCTGGTTGAATTATGCGTATCTTACCAGGTTGAAAGGTCGGCTTAGGGGGTTGCGGGATAAACGACTTGTCTTCCTCAACAAACTGTTTAGTCGCGCCGCGCCCTGCAGGAGCCGCCGTCTTATTTTGACCGGTAATATATTCGACAACACGCCTCTCCTCGTCTTCATTCAGCGAGGTAAAGATATAAAATTTCTTTTCGCCCCTTAAGCCGAGCGCCTTACAAGCCGCAATAATATTCTTGCTCTCTTGCGACAATTGCTTAGCTAGTTCAAAAATTCTAATTGACAATTCCGTATCTCACAAAATCTGGCTGATAAAATCGCTCTGCGACCATACGACGCAGAACTCGCAACTAACGGACGCTAATCATACGGCGCCGCCCGAGTAGGCTTTCGCAAAAGCGCGGCGCGTCGGCGCGCTACTTTCTCGGTCGGGATTAATTGACGCTTGGTCTCATAAGCAACTTACTGAGTATGGCGTCTTATCGACATGAAGGAACCGCAAGTCTTAGCGCGATCCCATTGACAATCTCACTCACTGAATCCGCGCTACGCGCAAATCGACCTAACGTTCGCCTAGCGCAGTCGACAACTGAAACACGAGCGTCAACCGTAGCGTCTAGGCGAAGTCGCGACTAACGCCGTAGCGAACCGGAATTCGAACGTCCGCTCCTCTTCTCTCTTTCTCTGGCTTTGAGAGCCTTTGCCTCTTGCCAACTTTGTACGCTTCGGACGACCTCGTCCGCCTGATCAAGCAACAAACCGCACTGTTCAACGAGCGCTTCCTTACTCATTTTGACGAGCGCGTCCAAGTTTTCGACGCCGCCGATCGCCAACAAATCGACGACTTCCGGACGAAGCGCTGGCGGTTTGACAGAGCTACGACCTGTTTCTGAGGACTCCGTAAGGTTCTCGATCCGCGTAGCGATCGTCTCGGCATAATCGATTGTTTGCTCGGCAAGTTCCGAAGAAACGCCGCATATTTCGGCAACGTCCTGTATCTCTAAATTCGTCAGATCGTCGAAGGAGAGAAAACCTTCGCTAATAAGCGCTTCGACGTTTTCAGGCGTTAAACCCGGAATCGTCTGGAAGTTCTGCGTGGCGCGACCGAGAAGCTCGTCAAGTTCGTTCTTCTGCTCGTCGCTTCTCAGGATTTCAAGTTCCCAGCCGCAGAGCTTCTTGGCGAGTTTAACATTCTGACCGCCGGAACCGATCGCGAGACTGCGTTCCTTCGAATTGACCAGGATGATCGCACGGTCAAGTCGCGGACACAAAATAATGTCGTCGACGTTTGCGGGCTTCAGCGCGTTACGAATAAACTCCATCTCGTCGGGATTCCAGAAGATGACGTCAATTTTCTCATCAGATCCCGGACCCGGCGCGTCTGTGCGTGAAATCTCCTTGTCGCCGTCGATGGTAACTTCGATTCCGCGCAGTCTTTTACTGACTGCGTTACAACGCTCGCTACGCTTGCCGATACAGGCGCCTTTAACGTCTTCTTCGGTAAAGCTAGGATCTTCAGCCTTCACAGCAATCTTAGCGCGCTGACCGGGCGCGCGCGCGCAACTCACAATTTTGATCTGACCCGTCTTAATTTCAGGACATTCGCTTTCGAATAAGCGCTCCAGTAATCTCGGGCTCTTACGCGTGAGCGTTGTCTGCGGGAGTCGACCGTCCTTATTGCGCGGAGGATTCGCCTCTATCTTCTCGATTATGCACCAGAACCGGCGAACTTTCTTTGGCCGCTTTTCCTGTTGCTCGGGCGTCGTAACCGCGCGTCCACGACCGCCGTCCTTCGACGAATCCTTCTCCTTTGGCTCGCGCGGCATATAGACTTCGCCGCGAACCTTATTGGCGTTTGGCAAATACGCCTCGATGGAACCGTCGATCGTAAAGAAAACGCCGTCGCGTCCAACTCGAGTAGCTTCTGCCAACACGAGTTCGCCTTGACGATGCACGTTGTTTTCATAAAACTTCGCGCGTTCTTCTTCACGAATCCGCTGCGCGATTATTTGACGCGCCGTAATTGCGCCCGTTCGTTCAATCACATCGGACAGCTTCATTGGCACGCCGTCGCGGAATATGCAAATCTCGCCCGTCTGCCGATCGATCGTTACGCTATACGCATGATCGTTCGCGCCCGTACCGCGATGTTGAGCAACCGTCAGCAACGCGTTTTCAATCGCGCAAAATATAACTTCCTTCTCAACTCCCGACTCGAGATTGATCTGTTCGACTAGCCTGAGGATTTCGTCTGGATTCATTAATCGTCTTCAATATCGTTTTGGATTACCTTAGTCAACGCGCGCGCAAAACGCTTGCGTGCGTCGCGTCGACCTGTGTAAAGCGTCAAAGCCGCCGTCGCCGTGTCCAAAGCACGCTCGCGCAAGGCGACGCGAATAGCGTCCCTACTTAACGCGAACACAACAATGCATTCTCAGTAAGCATACTTTAAAACGGCTTGGCGTCAACCTATCAACGGGGGCGGAGGATAAAAAACGTCTAAATTTTATCCTGACGCCTCGTCAAAGCGACTACGCATTTTACCCATTTTATCACACTCGTAAAAATCTTCAATAGAGAATTTTGGCAAATACGCTCATGAAATGACGCCGAAAGGCGCCGTCTGCATATAGACGGCGCCTCCACATGAAATTATGCGCGTCAGACGGTTATTTCGTCGCTTGTCGGTCAAATTCAAGGATATGTTCGCCTGGAAGAAGCTCGACCGACTCGCCGTCCTCTTGGCAGAACCCCTGCGGAACGACGAACTTCCCCTTCACGCCCTGTGGAACCGAAACCTTAACCTTAAGCGCTTTCTGATTGCTATCAGCGACGTCGTACTGAACCGCGATCGCGCCGAAGCGTGTCTGAGCGCTATACTCGATATGCTTAAGCGAACCGAGTTGAGGTGAAAGTTCGAACTCTTCAAACGCGGGTTTCGTCGGACTCAACCCGACGGCGTACTGCGCGAGACAAGTCAATCCGCCGCCGCTCCAGGCATGATTGATCGTTCCGCCGCCATAGCCTTCAGCGCCTATCCCCCAGCCTTCCCATAACGTTGTGTAATCGGGACAGTCAACCATTTTCTGGAACCGCTTCTTCAGACGCTCTAACGCGTAGTCGCCGTTATTGGTCAAGAAGAGCGCTTGGAGGACGTACTTTTCCATATACGGGCTTGCGTTCTCTTCGGTTTTGAAGACAGCAAGCATTTTGTCGTAGTTAGCCGGTTCGACAAAATTCGCCACGACGGCGAGCGCGTTCGCTCGATCGTCCGTACGTCCCGTGTAGCCCGGACTGCGATACTCCTTACCCGTCCAGAAAACGCGGTTGAAATTCTCCGTGAGCTTCTTGCGTCGACTCTGAAATTCGTTAAGACCGTCCAAATCGCCAAGTCTTTCGGCTAAGTCAATCGCTTCGTCGAGCGCCAGTGCATACCAACAGTTGAGCAACGCGCGCAAATCGATATTCTCTCCCCAGTCCCCCCAGCTCCAATCGCCTTTGCGAACTTTGATTACGCCGTCCTGATCGAACTCCCAAATCATGAGGTAGCGTTTAATCGCGGGATAAATATCTTCGCCGGTGGTAAAATCGCCGGAAAAGAACGAGTACACTCCAAGTCCGCAGGTACTAATCGTCGCAAGAATCTGGGCGGGCAATTCTTTCGACCAGTTCCCGTCGGGAATTGGCGAATACATCGTCCCGTCGGCACGTTGAAAGCGCGCAAGTTCGTAGAACGCCTTGCGCGGAATAGCGTCGGCGTTTCTGTCAAGGGCGTAGAACGCTTCTCCCAGCTCGTTGACGGCGTCTCCCCACCAGTGCGAACGCTCGCGATCAGGACAATCGAAGTAAGAATCGCGCATTGTTACATAGAGCGTGCGTTCAGCCTTCTGCCAAAATCTATTGTAGAACTCGTCGTCGCAACGGAAATTTGAGACAAAAACAGTATCGTAGCCGGTTTCACGGTAGCGCAAAGCAAGCGGCTTGACGCCGGGAGGCAGCGTGTAGATCATCTTGTGCCCATTCATCCAGCCAAGAGATTCATACTCCTGAACTCCGGCTTTCGTAACATACTCGCCGCGCACATTGTACTCGCTTCCACCCATATAATCGTCCGTTCGCATATCGACAACGAGTCCGGCTGGCGCGTCGACTTTCAGGTAAGGGGTGGCGTGCAAGTTGTAAGGAAGCTGACAGACAACCTTGAGACTTCCGTCGGGCAAAGTCTCTTCGGTTACGCTCAGATAATCGCGCATTCCCCAGTCTTTAAAGAGCGGCGACGGACGCTTAAAAAGGTAGTTCCATGGCGCCAGCGGTTTGCGTGTTTCGGCGTCATAAGGCGTTCCTAGTTCTTTAGCGAAACGCCAGTTTGAATCGTCAAAGTCTGCGGCTTTCCAATCGCCGTCGAAATCGTACTGCGCGTTGAATCGCACGTTCCATTCGCCTAGTCTTCGATTCGGTTGAGGGTCGGGGGTTATCATTTCGTACGCGCCGGTTGTCGTCGCGCGCCAGTTAGGATCGACCTTCGACGCGTCGAACTTCGCGTGAACTTCTTTATTACTGCGCGCCGTAATATTGGGGCACACTAGACCGTCTGGCACAGCTGAATAAAGCGACGTTTTCCAGGATGAATCGGAAATAAGATAGAAACCGGACTCGCCGTTCGTCGTTGCGTCAAAGAGCAACCCTGGAACGCCGCTATTAACGTGAGAAAAACCTTGTTTGCCAAAAAACCAATGAAGTATCGCGATCGTATTCTCGCCTGGCTTGAGAAACGGCGCGAGATCAACGACGTCGTAATATGTGTCAAACGGAGTAGGACCACGCTTGAGTCCGCCCTCAAAGACGACGTTTTCTCCATTGACGTATAGCCAGTATTTCGAGTCGCACGCGATTCGGCAAAGAGCCTGCGTCGGCGCCGCGTCTAGACTTACCGTTTTACGGTAAGCGATCCAAAGATTCGGCAAAATAGGCGTCGGCAAATCGGGTGAGACTATCCATTGCGCCTTGAAATCAAGTGTCGGCTGATAATGCTCGCCAAGCGGAATCTCGCCTGCTTGCGTTAATTGCATTGGTAGCTCGACGCGGTACCGCGCGCTATTGTCTACGCCAAAAGCGTGCGTAAACGCGCTAAGAGCGACCGTGAAGAACGCCGCGCAGATCAAAATTGTTTGTTTCATGTCCGTTCCTTATTGAATGCGTCGATTGGTATGATACGGAAAGAATATTACACTTAACATGACTACTTCTCTGAAGAGGCGTCCAAATCACGACCGGACGCGTTGTTATGAACGCCCGTTTTGCGCGACACGCCTGCTTTAGCAAACTCCTGGATTTCGGATTGCATAGGGGACTCCGTCAAGGCCGGCAACTTTAGCCGCCATGGCACAAAGACTGTAAAAACACTACCAAATCCTGGCTGGCTCTCTAACGTTATCTCGCCCTCCAGCAACTTGCACAGTTCTTTAACAATCGAAAGTCCAAGTCCGCTTCCGGAATATTCGCGCGTCATTGCGCCTCCTTCCTGCGAACTCTTACCCTGTCGAAACTTCTCGAAAATAATCTGTCGATCTTCCTCCGCGACGCCAACTCCAGAATCAATGACCTTCATTTGTAAGAACGGTTCGTCTTCCGTATACGAACTGGCAAGCGGGCGCGTGAGCGGCGGTCGCAAGACACGTGAGACGTCGACCTGAACGCGTCCGCCCTCGGGCGTGAACTTTATCGCGTTAGAGAGTAGATTATTCAAGATTTGTTGCAGTCTCGCTTCGTCTTGATGCATCTGGGGCAGATTTGGCTCAAACCGGGTTGTCAATTCGAGATTTTTTTTATCGAGCAACGGACGCGCCATATCGCACTGAGCCAGGACAACCGTCTCAATTTTAAAATTGGAGAGTTTAACCTCCACGCGCCCGGCGTCCAACTTCGCCATATCCAGGATATTATTGATCATTTTCAACAAGGATACGCCGGAGTTATTGATGTTGTTGACGTATTTCCGCTGGCGCTCGTCGAGAGATTCGATCGAGCCAAGTATCTGACTGAAGCCCAAAATACTATTGAGAGGGGTTCGAAGCTCGTGACTCATTGTCGCCATGAAATCAGATTTCACTCGGTTCGACTCAAATAGCTGGAGGTTCGCCTGCGCCAATTCGTCAACCTTGCGCCCAAGCTCGGTATTGAGCGCACGCAACTTTTCCTGCGTCGCGACTAGATAGCGCAACATTCTATTAAAAGCGGCGCCCAACGCTTCGAATTCGTCTCCCGTCTGGAGTTCGGCGCGCTTCGAGACGTCGCCGCGACCGATCGCTTCGCTCACCTCGCGTAGGCTACGCAGAGGTTTCACAATAACGATTCGGATAACGATGTAAAACGCAATCATCCCCAAAAACGCGCTGATGATCGCGCCGCCTAGGAGCAGCGTCCACAAGCGCGCGCGTTCTTTGCGCGCTGGAGGCTCTGGAATTGTTACCTGAATCACGCCGAGCGTCGAACCTAATTCAAGGGAAGAGTCGCCCATCACGCCGCGGTGACAGTTCCAACATGACCGCTCAAGGCGTAAAGGCTGGTAATAGTGGTAGCGTCCGTCGTCGTCCACACGTTCGATCGCGGAGGAAGAGACGCTCGTCTCGGCGGGATCAAAGGGCTGCGCGTCCAAATCCTCGAGTAGCTTGAGTTCGTAATCGTCGCGGGGCGCGTCGTCGCTGTTATCGCCGCGATTACGAAACGCGCGGATCAAACGCGTTTCAAAGCGCGAGCGCGTCGAAACGTTGCCGATTTCTTCGCTAAGCGAGGTCATTGAATCGATAAAATCGTTAGAGTCGTCGCGCGCGCCGACCGATTCAACCGCTGCTACCGAGCCCGTACCTCCCTGAATAGCTAAGCCCTTAATGTGAATCAGTAAGAATTCACGCTCGCTAATCAGCTTTCCCATGAGCGTGTTCTGCGCTTCGACTTGTGATTTCGTCGCTTTATAGTACAGGGAAACGCTTATCAGAATGACAATCGCGAGCGCAACGCCAAAGAAAAACAAACACTTGATCTCAAGGCTTGATTCAAAGAGCGATTTGCCAGTACGTTTAAACTCCATATTCCTTCCTATCGAGCGTGGTCTCACAACGGGCGCATTACGCGCGCCGCCGTTCGCGACGCATACTAATTCGCGCGAACGATCAAGAACGTTACAAACGTTCCTAGCGCCAAAATCGCGCGCGTCATAAAAGATAGTATAGGGACGATCGGACGTCAGTCAAGTTTTGACGCTAAATTTAGCGCAGGTTCAGAATTTCGCTTTATACGATTAGGCAACGCTCCCAACGTAAGAAGAATGCGCAAGATAGAAAACCGTTTGAATACCGATTGAATAAAAGCTGCGCCATGAATTTGCAAAAATTGCCGTTCACAACTTTTCAACGAACCGTTATAATCCGGATCGTATTGGGCGCGCCGAAGACGCGCAGGACGAACGTCAAGTTGATCGAGGTATGGGTATGACGCGGACTTTTTGCATTGCCAACCAAAAAGGAGGGGTTGGTAAAACGACGACGGCAATCTCGCTCGCCGCAGGATTTGCGCGCGCGGGTTCGTCGGTTCTGCTTGTCGACTTCGATCCTCAGTGCAACGCGACGAACGGTCTGTGCCTTCTGCCGTCGTCGCGTCATCCTCTCGTAACGGGCGAACCGATCCGACATACGATTCAGAAGACGCCGTACGGGATAGACGTGCTTCCGGGCAGTCGCAACTTCGGCGACGTCGAGCGGCTTACGAGCGTTCGCGAACCGCGTAAGATCGAGCAAATGACGCTTCGTCTCATGCGCGAGACGCGCGGCTACGACCACATTTTCATCGACTGTCCTCCTTCCGTGGGACCTCTCACGCAGTCGTCGTTAGCGTGGTCGAACGAGGTCATTATACCGGTTCAATGCGAATACTTCGCAATGGAAGGTCTGGTTCAGATGCTCGAAGTCATTGTCAAAGTGATGAGTCGACGGTCGAAGGCGCTCGAATATGCGGGGGTCGTGCTCACCATGTGCGATCGTTCGTTGGAATTGACCGGCGAGGTCGAGGAAGACGTACGAGAAAAATTTGGCGACGTCGTTTTCAGAACGACGATTCCGCGCGACGTTTCTTTTACCGAAGCGTCCAGCCACGGAAAATCCATCATCGATTACGCGCCCAGATCGCGCGGCGCGCGTGCTTATATAGAACTGAGTTTGGAGGTATTGGATCGTGTCTAAAGACAAACGGCTAGGTCGAGGGCTTGAAGCGTTACTTGGAAAGGTTGCCGCAGCGCAACCGAACGCAGCTCCTGCAAGACCCCTGGAAAGCGATTTTGACGAATTCGACGTTGAAACGTCAAGCGAAGCGCAGGGAGCAAGTGAAGAAAGCTATCCTTCGATCGTAGCGTTTCCGGGTCAATCGGACTCTGAGCTCGAACAAACGGGTAGTCGCGCTTCTAAACGTTCCGTCGCCGCTGAGCTCGAGGACGAGAAAGATCGCGCGCTTGCCCAATTTTCGGACGGACGGCAAGCAGTCGAAATTGAAATTGCCCTGATTGATCGTAACCCGTTCCAACCGCGCCTAACCTTTGACGCCGACGAACTCGCCGAGTTAAAAGAAAGTCTCGAGCGCCATGGAATGTTGCAGCCGATAGTGGTACGCCAGACGGGCGAGCGCTACGAGGTTGTCGCAGGCGAAAGGCGTTTGCGCGCGGCAAAGGAGGTCGGCTGGAGCGCCGTGCCGGCTATCTTGATCGTAGTCGACGACCGCCAAATGGCAGAACTCGCGCTCACCGAGAATATGCAACGGTGCGACCTGAACCCGATAGAAAAGGCCAAGGCTTTTAAAAACTACCTCGACGTCTATGGCGGCACGCACACGGAACTGGCTCATCGCTTAGCGCTCGAAAGGTCAACCGTGTCAAATTTCATGCGCCTCTTAGAGCTTGCTGAAGAAGTCCAGGAGATGACGAGCGCCGGTCAACTCAGCCAAGGACACGCGCGCGCGCTCATTTCATTGGAAGAAGAGGATCAGATCGAGCTTGCGCACAGAATCGTGGACGAACGCCTTTCGGTACGTCAGACGGAAGAGATTGTGCGCGAATTCCTCGACGTCGAAAGAGGGGTCGAAATCACGGGAAGCAAACCGAGCGCGCCGGCGAAACAGGTCAGTCCTCACATTCAGGAGTTAGAGAATCAATTTCGCGCTTGGCTCGGCATGAAGATTAAATTGACGTCGAACGACAAAGGACGCGGTAAGCTCGTCATTCAGTTCAATTCAAACGACGATTTTGAAAGAATCTACCAGGCGCTCAAACCGCGAGAATTCTAACGCGGTCGCGTAAACGCTACTGTAAAAAAAAGAAGCAAGCGCAATTCCACATTCCATGAATTGCGCTTGTTTCATTTTCTATCGCTGGGAGAGCGTTACTTGATATTTTTCGGAATGACAAGTTCGAGCGCGTTCAAATGTTCGCTTTCGTCGTATCGGAATTTCCAGGTCGAGGAATGCTTCACGATAATTCCGCGTGCAAACAGCGCGCAATTTTCATCGACTTCCATCGGGTTCAATGCGGATTCGCTGGAATACACAAACCGCAGTTCAACGTCCTTGTGATCCGTTATGCCGATGGAGAACGTCAATTCTTCCGATACATTGAAGAAGAAACACGAGAAGAGTTCTTCGCACATATCGACAATGAGCTGGCGCCGCTCAGGATCGACAAGATGTTTCATCGCGAAATCTTCGACCTCTGCCGCAAATCGGTACGAATCGAAGTTGTGTTCGCCTATCTCGAACGAAATCGTATCGACGCGCAAAATGAACGCGCGCGTGCGATCACGGCGCGGCGCCTCAAAGATCTGCTCAGGCGACCCTTCTTCGTAGACGACTCCCTGATCCATGTAAAACACGCGGTCGGAAACTTCGCGCGCGAAACGCATTTCATGCGTCACGATCGCCATCGTCATACCGGACTCGTCCGCTATGCTACGAATAACGCCCAAGACTTCGTTCACCATTGTCGGGTCAAGCGCGGAGGTCGGCTCGTCGAACAGGATGATCTCAGGACGCATCGCCAACGCGCGCGCGATAGCTACTCGCTGTTGCTGACCGCCAGAAAGCTCCCATGGAAAAGCCCATTCTTTACCGGCAAGCCCGACTTTATCAAGTAGATCAAGCGCGCGCTCTTTCGCTTCAGCGGAAGACAGCTTCAGCAAAGTCTTAGGCGCCAACGTTATGTTCTCAAGCGCAGAAAGGTGCGGAAACAAATTGAATTGCTGAAAGACCATCCCCATCTTCATGCGCAATTTCCGAACGTCCATTTCAAGCGCGTCGACGCCGTCGACATAGATGTGCCCCGAATCGGGGGTCTCGAGGAGATTCAGGCATCTGAGGAAGGTGCTTTTACCAGCGCCGGACGGTCCGATAATTGAGACGATTTCACCTTTCTTAATCGTCGCGTCGAGATTGACAAGGACTGGCACGCCGCCAAAGTTCTTGCAAAGTCCCTTGACTTCGATAGCAATATTTGAATCGGTCATACGTTCACCTCGCCTTTCGCTCGTTTACGACGGTTAATCGGATTAAGTCGGTATTCAAGGTAGGCAAAGCCAGAAGCGAGGAAATGAGCGGTTATCAGGTAAATAATCGCCGTTGCGATAAGAGGAAAGAACGCCTCGTACGTACGTCCTCGCACAATATCGCTCGCTTTCGTAAGATCCTGGATCGCAACGTACCCCACGATCGACGTCGTCTTCAAGAGAGAAATAAATTCTCCTTTGTAAACAGGCATAATGCGCCGCGTCGCGATAGGAAAAATAATCTTCCAAAACACATGAATACGCCCAAAGCCAAGCGCCCGCGCAGCCTCCAAGAGACCTTGGTCGATCCCGTCTACTCCGGAACGCATTTGCTCGCCGGCATACGCCGCAAAGTTAAGCGCGAGCGCTATCGCGGCGACAATGTCGCCAGGTATCGCGAGCTTTGTAAAAACAACGTAGTACGCGATAAGGAGAACGACAAGAATCGGCGTTCCTTGCATAATAGCAATATAAATCTTCGCCGGATAGCGTAGCCACGCGCGCTTAGATCGGCGCGCCATACACTGCAGAAAAGCGAGCGCCGTACCGAGAAGAGTCGCTATGATCGTTATCTTAATTGTGACCCAAAGCCCCTGTAAGAAGAGCTTCCAGCGATTCTCGATCAGAAACGTCTTTTGAAAACTTCGCGCCGTCTTCTGCACGAAGGTCATCTTGTCCTTCGTCAAAATCGAGTCGTTTTGCGCGCGCGACGACGTAGCAACTTGCGCGCTGTCAGATTCCACAACTTGCGCGGCGCCAGCGTCCGAGTTCGTACCAGAACTTGCCGACGACGATTCGGCGCGCACACTTGCAAAAATAATAAAAGCAACCGCCGTAAACAGCGCTAGACCAATAAACCGCCGCATACCGCGCGACGAAGAACCAGACCCTATCTTAATAAGCGCCGGAGTCCGCATCCCTCAAATTCCTCATATCCACGTTAACGCAAACAACACGATAACCTACGCTCTTGGATAATTTTGTCGTCCTCGCGTAACAGAAACGGCAAGCGGAACGTCTCGCATGAGAGCGACAAACAACAACAAAAGAAACGCAAGGAAAACGCTCCCTGCGCATAGAGTTGCGCATAAAATTTAAACGCGTCGAGAACCCGCGTCGCTCAAACGAAAGTCGACGCGAAGCGAGTCCTCGAATAGGCTACATTCGTCCAGCGCCGCCAAGCGCGGACGTCTCGTTAGCAAATAGGAAAAAGATTATGGAGCTTCGGCGTTAGGAGCGTCGGCTTCGGGCGCCTCAATCTCTGGCAAAGCAATTTCGATCGTTTCAGCTTCGCCGGTTTCAGCGTTACTGGCGTCCCCGTCGACAGGTTGCGCTTCGCCGATTGCAGGCTCAGAACTAGCTTCTTCCGTAGATTGCGGAACGTCGGCTTCTTGTGGAACGTCGACTTTGGGCTGTGCAGCTTCCGTTTCAGCGGGTTGCGAATCGGTAGTTTCGGGCTCAGTCGCCTCTGACTTGTTTTCTGTCGCTTCAGCAGGCGCCGCTTCTACAGGCGCAGTTTCGGCGCTGGCGTCGCCTTGTTCCGCGCTAGTTTCTCCGGTCTTTAAATTAGGTTGCCATCGACTCTTCAAAACCATAATACCGGCGGGACAATCAATGTAGTCGTCGGAGAAGAGCATTGTTTCAGCGCGTTCAGGAGTCTTATCGAGATTGCCGACGGCGAGATCTAATTTTTCCGTCTCAACAGCCGGGAATAGCGCGTCGTAGTAGAGAGAGACAAACTCGAACTCCATATTGAGATAGAGCGCAAGACGTTTGACGAATTCCGTGTCGAATCCCGACCAGCTACCGTCCGATTCTTGGAACGACATTGGGATATTTTGCGGATCGTTGCCGATCTTCAGCGGATTGCCCTTATTGATGGGATTCTCCGGCGCGGGGATATCAGGCATCTTCGGGTTGAGAGTTTTAACCCAACGCTTGTACATATCGTCGTAAGTGCCGTCCTCTTTATACTGCTTAATGAATTCGTTAACGCGCTCCATGAGCTCGCGATTTTTGAAAGGCGCGCCGACAGCAATGTGTCCTTCGCCGACAACGTCGGGAATAACGATAAAATCTTCATTCTGAGCAGCGGCGTACTCGAGCGGCGGACGGTCGTAAGCGACGGCGTCGATTTGACCCGCGTGCAGCGCCGCGTACGCCTCCATCGGGGTCGGATAGCTATTGACCTTCGCCTTGGGCAACGCCTCGGCGCCCATACGTAGCGACACGGTTTCCGTCTCGCCGCCGATAATCATATCCGGACTATTAAGATCTTCGAGAGAATGGATGGGAGTCGCCGGTCGACCGGTACACCCAGAAATAGCCAAGGTCGCCAGAGCGGCGCCCAAAACGGCAACGAAACCGCAGAAACGTCGGCGCTCGACGCGCGACGTAGAACCAGCCCCAATCATATTTAGCATCGGAGTCCGCATCCTTTTTAATCCTCACTCACGTTAACGCAAAAATCACGATAACCTACGCTTTTCAAAAAACTGAGAATCGCGCGCTTTGCAAGCGCGGCGACGCTTTTAAACACGCGCACGGCGCGGTCGCAACCTAACCGGGCGCTAACGAAAGGCGCGTCCGGACAAGACGCGCCCAATGCACAGTACGACGTCGGCGAACCTTATAGCCGACGTTCGGCGACTTCGGCTTGGAGATCGGCAATGAACTTACCAACCTCAATCGCGCCCATCTCGCCTTGTTTACGCCCGCGAACACCGACGGCGCCGAGCTCTTCTTCCTTTGCGCCCACAACGCACAGATAAGGAATCAAATCGTTACGACCGTTGCGAATCTTCGCGCCAATCTTTTCGGACGTGAGATCGAGTCCAACGCGCAGACCGGCTTCCTTCATTCTAGCGGCGACCTGCTTGCCGTATTCCTCATACTTCTCGCTAATAGTCAGCACGCGCACTTGCTCGGGAGCGAGCCATAGTGGAAACGCCGCCGCGAAATGTTCGATAAGAATGCCGGTAAAACGCTCGAAGGAACCAAGCGGCGCGCGGTGAATCATAACCGGTTGATGCAACTCGCCGTCGGAACCGACGTATTTCAGATTGAAACGTTGCGGCGACGGCAAATTGTAGTCGAGCTGAATCGTGCCAAGTTGCCATTTTCTGCCGAGACAATCCCGAACGGTAAAGTCGGCTTTGGGTCCGTAGAACGCGGCTTCGCCTTCAACGACGTCGAGCTTAGGAAGGTTCATTTCGCGACACACGCGCTCCAAAGAGCTTTGAGCCTTTTTCCAGACCTCTGGGTCGCCGACGTACTTCGAACTCGACCAATCTCGGAAGCTCAGACGAACTTCGTAATCGGTAAACCCGACCGTTCGGAAAACGGAGAGCGTCATATCGATGCAGTTCTTGAATTCTTCTTCAACCTGCTCTTCCGTGCAGAAGATGTGCGCGTCGTCTTGTGTAAAACCACGTACGCGCGTCAACCCGCTAAGTTCGCCTGATTGCTCAAATCGGTGCACGTTGCCAAATTCCGCGAGACGCAACGGCAACTCGCGATAACTACGAGGACGAGACTCGTAGACCATAATATGAAGCGGGCAATTCATCGGGCGAAGCAAATAGCGATCGCCGTCGTCGACCGTAATTGGCGGGAACTGACTGTCCGCGTAATAGGGATAGTGTCCCGACGTCTCGAAAAGCTCTACTCGGCAAATAACAGGCGAATACATCGGCTGGTAGTCGCGCTTAATGAGTTCGGAATAGATAAGATTCTCGAGTTGCTTGCGAATAATCGCGCCTTTCGGCAACCAGACGACGAGTCCTGAGCCTACCCTAGGATCGACCATGAAAAGTTCGTGCTTCTTACCGAGAACGCGATGATCGCGCTTTTTCGCCTCTTCCAGCTGTGTAAGAAACGCGCTGAGATCCTTCTTATCGAAGAACGCCGTGCCGTACACGCGGCAAAGCGCTTGATTATTAACGTCTCCCTTCCAGTGCGAAGTCGAGGTCGACATAATCTTGAAGGCGCCGACGAACTTCGCCGAGGGAATGTGCGGACCGCGACACAGATCGAGAAACTCGCCCTGACGATAGAACGAAACGGTTTCATTCTCAGCGAGACCCGTTTCAAGGTGTTCGACCTTAAGCGTCTGACCGGCGCCCTTGAGCAGGGCGATCGCTTCGTCGCGCTTCATTTCGATCCTCTCGAAAGGCTCGTCCTCTGCGATTATCTTCGTCATTTCAGCTTCGATCTTCGAGAAATCGTCTTCCGTAAAAGGCTCTTTCTTCCAGAAGTCGTAATAGAAACCCGTTTCCGTCGTTGGACCAAACGCGAGTTGAACGTCGGGAAAAAGACGCATGACGGCGCGCGCCATAATGTGCGCGCAAGAATGCCGCATTATATCGAGCGCTTCTTCGTCTTTCTTCGTGAGCAAGCGCAGCTCGACGACGCCTGATTCGGGTAAGAGATCCGTTGCGGAGATTACCGTGCGCGTCGGTTGACCCGACTCGTCGAGAGTTTCCGGCGTCGTCATAACGGCGGCGACGGTAGCTTTCGCCAAACCGGCGCCGATTTCTGACGCTACGTCTAAGGGACTGACGCGTTTCTCGAAACGCTTTTCCGAACCATCGGGAAGCACAACCTTCAGCATTGCAGTAATCCTTATAAAACGGCTAATCGACACAAGTCTTATTGTGGAAGTTATCATCTCTCGACGCGACCGCACAGTCGCACAAGTACAGTTGCGATATTGTAGCAAAAGAAAAAATTTTTTAAAGGTACATAAGCAAAAAAACTCCAGTCGCAAGTTTCATCGCCAGAGCAAAACTGCTATATTCGCGCGTTTCCGCGCAAATAAGCGCGACAATGTCGTCGAATTTCCTCTTTTTCAATCAAAATGAAATTTCGCGCGTGCAGGAACTGGGCGGATCGGTTATAATGAATGAAAAGGGTTCGCCGGACGAGCCGAGCGACCCTAATGATTACATCACTATATGGAGACGATGATGACGATTCATAATCGACGTAGCTTTCTGAAAGCGTCTGCGCTCGCAGCGTCAACGCTTGCCGTTTCTCGTATGACGTCCAGTCCGCGCGTACACGCGGGCGAGAACTCGACGCTCAAGCTTGGTATAGTTGGATGTGGCGGACGCGGGTGCGGCGCGGTCGGTAACGCGCTCACCGCCGATCCTAACGTCAAGTTGATTGTCGCCGCCGACGTCGTTGAAGGACGCGCGCGCGCACAGCTAGACGCGCTCAAAGAACAGTTTGGCGAGCGCGTCGACGTTAAAGACACGCTGTTTATCGGATTTGACGCATATAAGAAGGTTCTCGAAAGCGACGCCGATATCGTCCTTTTGACGACCCCGCAACTCTTCCGTCCGACCATGATAAAAGAGGCGGTCGAAGCTAATAAACACATTTTCGCCGAAAAGCCGGTCGCGGTCGACGGCGAAGGCATACGCATTATCCAGGAAGCGGCGGAACTTGCTCGCAAGAAGGGTCTGAATCTTGTCGGCGGGCTCGTTAATCGTTATGGCGCGTCGGCGCAAGAGGTCATGAAACGCGTTCAAGACGGCGTAATCGGCGACGTTATTACAGCGCGCGGCGACAGAATGGGCGGTTCCTGCTGGATGCGTCCGCGCGTCGAAGGTCAGACCGAAATGGAATACCAGATGACAAACTGGCTGAACTTCAACTGGATCGCAAGCGAGTACATTAACGACGTAACGATTCATCAACTCGATATTGCGCTCTGGTCCTTCGGCGACGCGACGCCGGTCGGAGCGTACGGACTAGGCGGGCGACTCACGCGGCGCGGTCCTGATACGGGCGATATGTACGATTCAATGTCCGTCGTCTATGAATTCGCCGACGGTAGATCGCTTTACGCATTCTCGCGCCAGATTCCAGGATGCTTCAGTCGCGGCACCACAACGATCACGGGAGCTAAAGGTCGCGCCGTAATAGGCAATTTGGAATCGGTCGCGAGCGTTTTCGTCGACGGTCAAGAGACAAAAATCCCGCGCGGCTCCGTCTCGGGCTACGTTGTCGAGCACAAAGTACTCATCGACGCCGTTCGTAGCGGCGGTCAGACCTACGTGAACAACGCAAGCTACATGACCAACTCAACGGGCGCGGCTATTTTGGGCAGAATGGCGGCATACACGGGTCAGTACGTAACCTGGGAGGAAATGCTCGCGTCGGTTGGCGATAAGCCGTCCGAATTCTCATGGGACGCGACTCCCCCTACTTTACCCGACGAAAAAGGACGTTACAAGATAGCGCTTCCCGGTCAAGGCTGGGGTTATCTTGACTAACGTAGTATAACGTTTACAATCAACGCTCCTTTGGAACGCGCGCCGGAAGTTCTTTCTTTACCTCCTTTCTTCCTTTCGGCGCGCGTTCCTTTTATTTGTCAAAACGAGCGCAATAAGTCGATTCACAACGATCTCAATCGTACGCGTTTGAACTTTCCAACTTCCCTAGAAGGGATTCTTTTACTATACGTTGAATTTGGTAAAATGTGTCTGTCGACTACGAAATATATTGCTCGCAAGAGAATGTTTGCGGACGTCGATAATGAAAAGAGGGTCGTCGTTCGCGCTAATTCGTTGTCGTAACGCAAACGTCAAGACGCGCCCGTAGGATTACAGAATCTCAGACAAAATGGGTAGATCATGTCAGTACAAACAAGTATCCAATCATACGGTTCGCGAGTTGGCGGCGCATTCAAGGGAATTGGGTTCGGCGGCATACTCGTAGTAATAGGCGTCGTTGCGTTATTCTGGAACGAGGGACGCACGATCAAGGAAACGCGGAAACTTAACGAAGGAGCGAAAGTCGTCGTTTCGGTAGCGCCCGATAGCGTCGACGCCAGCAACGAGGGTAAACTGATTCATATTTCGGGAGACGTCGTCACGGAAGGAACCGTCTCGGACAACGACTTCAAGATCTCGCTCAACGCGCTCAAATTAACACGCAAGGTCGAAATGTACCAGTGGGAAGAAGAGACGGAGACAGAAACCACGCGTCTATCAGGTGGACGTGAGGAAACCAGAACGACGACGTCCTACAAAAAGGTCTGGTCGGAAGATCTCATCGATTCCACTCAATTCCAAGATTCGGGATACGACAACCCGACGGTAATGCCGTATCAAGGCGAAGTCTTTACAGTAGACCTCGCGACCCTCGGCGCATTCAAGCTGTCGGAGGATCAAATAGCGGAACTCTCCCCTGAAATTAGTCTCGACCCCAATAAACTTGATATGCCGAAGTCTAACGAAGGCGCAGCCGAAGGAGCCGAAACGAACGCCTCCCAACCTGCAGACGCCGCCCAACCTGCGAACGCGCCTGCTGAGGAAGTTAAAGCAACTGAGGAAGCGCCTTCGAGCTCGGGCGCCTACGTCCACGCAACGACAAGCGACGCGTTCACTCAGGATTTTTCTGTGAGTTCTGATCTTTCCGTCGGCAATACGGAAACGAAAGCCAATTTATCGATTTCAACGGGCGATAGCGCGAAACCCGCAGAAAATCCTAATAATCTTACCGTAACCAACGAACGCCCAGTCGTCGAGTCAACGCCGCTGGGTCCGCCGCTCCAGCCTTATGGTAGCGGTTACTACGCCGGCACGCCTAATAATCCGCAAATTGGCGACGTCAGAATAACATTCTCGTACGTTAAGACGCCGTGTCCAACTAGTTTTGTCGGTCAACAGCACGGGGACGGACTCATTGAATACGAGACGAAAAACGGTCCGCTCTTCCTTCAGTCAGAGGGAATTAAGTCGGCGGAAACTATGTTCGACGACGCATACAAAGCCAACAAGACAATGGCGTGGATTATTCGGCTCGTTGGATTTTTCGCTATTTTGATCGGCTTCAAAACGATCTTCCAGCCCATTGAAATTATCGCCGACTTCGTGCCGTTCGCAAGAAATATTGTCGGAATTGGAACTGGCATACTTGCGTGGTCGCTCACGATCTTTTTAGCGCTGGGCACGATCGCCGTCGGCTGGATATACTATCGACCTTGGCTGGGAATTCCACTACTCGTCGTAGCGGTCGGCGCGCTCATTTATCCATTTGTGCGCGGTAAGAAAAAGAGCGACAACGCGAGCTCGGGCGCTGCGTCGCCTATCCAGTAACGTTTAGGAAAGCCGAGATTATAAGCGGGATCCGCTGAACAGTATCCAAGTATGAACGAGCAGTCTAGAATGAGCGAGCGCGACGCCGGCGACGTAATTCGCCGCGCGGAATCTGCGCTTCTGTTAAAAGTGGCGCGCACGAAACGCGCTATACGGCAAGTCGACCTGATTTCAGCGTTCTGCGCCTACGCAACGCTGGGGCTCGCGCTACTCTTTCTAGGCGTTTTACTCGACCACTGGATACTTGCCAAAGGGTTTTCCGTCAAGGGACGCCTGTACTTCGCCGTCTTCTGGTGCGTCGCGACCGCCGCGTTCCTCATTGTAAAATTAATTCCCGTCGTTAAGCGTCGCGTCAACTCGCTCTATGCGGCGAAAGCGCTGGAGGATTCGAGTCCCAACGCGCACAATCTTATTATTAATTGGTTCCTCTTAAGACGCGATCGCGCGAACCCCAACGGTTCGCAAGAGGCGCCAAGCGTAGGCGACTCCACGTTGCAAATCGTAGCGTTACAAGCGTCCCAGCAGTCGCACAAGATCGTCGACGAGGCGACCGTCGACTTCGCGCCAATTATCCGTTGGGGTATCGCGTTCGCCGCTGTGGTCGCCGTATGCGCGGCGTACGCTGTCCTCTCGCCTAAAAACCTCTTTATCTCCGTCGGTCGACTCGCCGCGCCGTTCGCCAAGATCGAACGTCCGCAAGCGTTGCGAGTCGAAAAGACAACGCCTGGCAACGCGGTCGTCTATCAAGGCGACTTCGTCGACGTCGAAGCGACTATTCCCGGCTCAAAGGACTCGTCGAAAGTAGAAGTCCTCTACTCCGCTGAAGACGGACGCTTCACGGAACTCGCGGAACCAATGGAGGCAATTGGCAACTCGAAGTTCAGACTAAAATTCCCCAACGATAAAAACGGCGTCCAGGAAAATCTACTATATTGCGTTGTCGTCGCGCGCAACACTCTCTTTGAAAGCCGCTCGGAAACGTTTCTGCTGGAAGCGCGCCCTGAGCCGTCTTTTCAGGTTGAAAAAACAACCCTGAATTTTCCCGAGTATTCGGGACTAGCGCCGCAAACGTTTGATCGACTTGGAGACGTTCGAGCGCTAGAAAACACGCGCGTACAAATTGTCGCGCGCGCAAACCAGCCGCTCAAACGCGCCTATTTACTACCGGACGGCGAGCGCACGCGCGCAATTGCCATGCCGATCGACACAAACGACCCAACGCGCGCGACCGTCGAATTTCTTCTCAAATGGAAAGACTCTACCGCAGATGAGAAAACGCCGGAATTCTCCTTTTACCAGATCGTGTCGTCGAACGAAAACGACGAACCAAATCGCGACGTGAACGACTACGCCGTATCGATCATAGACGACATGCCGCCCACGATTCAATGGAGCGAAGACGCCGAAGAGAAAACGGAAGTTCCCGTCAACTCCGTCCTGCGCGTTCGTTTCAATGCGGAAGATCCCGACTACTCGATCAGGCGCGTACTACTACAAATGGCGTTCGCCAATCTCGAACAAGGCGGCGACGCTGAAAAGAAAAAAGACCCGGAACCGATCGAGCTAAAATTGCGCGGCGCACACGCGAGCGGCGATTACGCGAAGGGACCGACCCCTTTTGTCGGCGTACAGAAACTTGAATACGATCTCGTCCCTGAAAAAATTGGTCTCGACGTCGGAGACGAAATTGAATTCTGGGGCGTCGCCGTCGACTCGAAACTACCCGAGCCAAATGTCGCCGTCACGGAAAAACGCGTTTTTCTCGTGGTCGAAGCCACTGAAAACCCCTCGACTCCCAATGAAAACGATCAATCAAACGAGAGCAATCAGGGCGACCAGGGAGAGGGAGAAAACAACCAAGCCGGCGCGGAGTCAGGCGCGAACAATGGGAGCGAAGGACAGGGCGAGTCGGGCGAGGAACAAGGTCAACAGGAAAGTCAAAACTCCGACGGCGGCGAGAATGGAAATAGCGGAACATCCTCCGACGGCGCTG
>ONJR01000063.1 GCA_900318195.1 uncultured Planctomycetota bacterium | reverse complement strand
CGACTGTGTCGCGCCAACGACTCGAATAGTATAACACGCCTCCCTATTTCGTCAACGGGCGTTTTCACTTTTTTTTCAAGAAAGTTTTCACGACGATCTACTGATTACAAAATTCCTCGGAAAAACGCGACTCATAGCAGATTCTTGCCATACCGTTTTTAATCTCGACAAACAATAGAAAAGTCCCGGACGACTCAACTGTTCCACTCTCTCACGCCTCTTTTGATCGTCCATCAAATCATTTCAAAAAGAAATCGCGCAGAAATTCTAGGGTTACTCTTCTCATTCTTGCCGCAGGGTTGAAATATGTTTCTCACATTTTACAATAAGGTCAACGTTCATGCGCGACAGCGCTCAAGATGAAAGGAACACAATGAAACTACTACCAATCACAATACTCATGTTGTGCGCGGCGGCGTCTCCAATCGTCTACGGTCAGGAGTCGTCGGCGAGTTACGATCAGTCAGCGACGGCGGAGTCGTTAGGGCTTGAGCCTTACGCGATACCGTCCGACTTTTTTCCGGTCTTTCCGTGGGATCACCTCGGCGATTGGGGCGAAAAATACCAGCCTCTAAAGGACGGCGTTCAGTCAATGGCGGATTGCGCGTGCACGCTTTCGGGCTTCGTCGACACAGAAGAGAGCGTCGAGCTTGCGAAGTCGGTCGGTCTCCGGTGCATTTACGAGTCGAAATTCGAGCGATTTGACGATCGCCAAGTTTCTCCCGAGGAATTACCGGGCAAATTGGCGGCGATCGACGCGGCGATTAAAGAGCGCGTCGAGTCGACCAAGAACGATCCCTACGTTCTCGGCTACAATCTCACGGACGAGCCAGGCGCGTATCATTTCAAGTCGCTTGCAGCTGCTGTCGCTGCGGTCAAGAAGTACGCGCCAGGAAAACTCGCGTACGTCAATCTCTTCCCGGGTTACGCTTCAACGATCGGCGCCGACGTCGATTCGCAGCTTGGCACGTATTCCTATGAAGAGTACCTTGAGCGCTTCGTTCAAGAGGTCAAGCCGCAACTCCTCAGTTATGACAACTACATGATCGAATACTCGGAGGATATGCGCGATCCCGCGCGCGCTAGCGTCTTTTTTAGCGATCTCTTTACGGTTCGCCGCGTCGCGCTCAAGTACGATCTCCCCTTCTGGTTCATCGGCAGTAGCCTATGCATTATGAAGGACTCCTCTCCCCCTAGCCCTACGCGCTACGCAATGCAGACGTACATTCCCCTTGCGGCTGGCGCTCAGGGCTTGACGTGGTTCCTGTACTATCCGCTCGGCTGGTCGGGCAGTCCGATCGACGCGAACGGCGCGAAGACGCTTTCCTGGCAGTATATGCGCGACGTCAATATCCAAGCGCAGGCGCTCGGTATGATTCTGAAGAACTATCGCTCGACGGAACTCGGTCTAACGCCGCTATACAGCGCGAGCGAAGCGCCTAATCTTCCGCAGTTCCCAACGCCGCCGACAAACGTACTTGCGAACCTCTCGGCGCGTTTTTCTACGAACGGACCTTTTGCGGAAAGTGAAAAGCCGCGCATACTCGTAGGCGAGTTTGAAGCGCTCGACGGCGCGTCGGTCGCGGCGTTGGTCGTTAATTTGGACTTTGAATCGTCGGTGAAAATAACGTTCGAGAAACCTTCAGGCTACGGCGCGCTGAAGACGATCTCTCCGCTCGACGGCAGCGCGACGGAAGCGAGCGCAGAGCAGATAGAATCGGGATTCTGGCTTCTTCCTGGGCATGGAACGCTTTTTATTCTCGAACGCGGCGCGACGTCGCCCGAGCGCTAACGCTCAACGCAGAACGCTGGCGTCTGAGTTGTCCTGCGCTCGTTCGCAATCGCTATAATCAAAACAAAGACAATAATCCGCGCAATCAAACAAAAAATATCGCGATTCCCTACGTAACCCCTCGGTTATATCACGTCGCGCAGACGGCGCCATTGGAACTGTTCCACAATTTTATCGTCTAAATATAGTATTGTTGTATTGCAGGCATTGCCAATGTTTGATAGAATACAGCTAGTAGTCCTGAGACTCATTCAGACGAAATCCCACACAGGGCTTGTGCTCACGTTTTGCCGAGCATAAGCTCTGTGATCGTCAAATAGACGCACATCACTAGACGGAAGAGTCGCGTTGGCGACTCGCAGCTTTTATGAGGTAATTGGATGACGAACTCCCTTTTGCATACCGGTAAACAGCGAACCGGTTTCACTCTGGTCGAGCTCTTGGTCGTTATCGCGATCATTGGTATTTTGATTGGTTTGTTACTCCCAGCCGTTCAAGCGGCGCGTGAAGCGGCTCGACGTATGCAGTGCACCAACAATCTCAAGCAGTTGGGGCTCGCGGCTCAAAACTTCCAAGACGGTCAGCGCGTTCTGCCGTGCGCGAGCTTTCAAACGCTACTAAAGAAATACGCCAGTACCAACGGTTCCTGGGGGCGTTTCTCCGGTCTGATCACGATGCTGCCGTACATGGAGCAAAACGCGCTCTATACGACCGCGATCCAACAGATCGAAGACGGTAGCGTGCCGTGGACGACTGGCAGCAACATTGCGTGGTGCCAAACGGTAACCGGTTTCCTGTGCCCGTCGGACGGTAACGGCAAGCACGCGGACGGCGATATGGCGGCGACGAACTACCACCTATGCCGCGGCGATATGACCGCGAACTGGGACTGGGACGAATACCGCGGCGCGTTCTGCAACGGCAACAAGCATGAAATGACGCTCGCCGACTATACGGACGGCACGAGCAATACGGTCATGTTCTCGGAAGCGTGCGTCGGCTCCTCGAAGACGTATCAGAAGATCAAGGGCGGCACGGTTCTACTGGGCGGCAACTTCAATAACGGTCGTTCGACGAGCTGGAAGAACTTCTACTTCACGCCCGCCGTGTGCGCCGCCGCTCGCGGTTCCGACGGTATGATCAGCAGCAACTACAGCGTCGCGACGACCAGCAACCAGACGGTCGGCTATCGTTGGGCCGACGCGTTGAATCCCTACACGCTATTCTATACGATTCTACCGCCGAACTCTCCGACGTGCGGCACGGACGCGGCTGAAAACGACGTTGTCACCACGGCGACGAGCAATCACTCGGGCGGCGTGAACGCGTGCTTCGCCGACGGCTCCGTCCACTTCATTAGCGATACGATCGACGCCGGAAATCAGCAGAGCGACTACTACGACGTCGTTCCGAACAAGGAACGTCCTCAAGACTACGGTGGGAAATCGGAATACGGAATTTGGGGCGCGATGGGCTCCATCTCCGGTGGTGAAACCGTTTCCTTTAACTAACTCGACTAACATTCCAATCCTCGCGTAACGTTCGCGTTGCGCGTTCTCCACACTCCACACAAAGAAACAGCCGAAAGATCGAGAAACGTCTCAGATCTTCCGGCTGTTTTTTATCGCTAGTCCAAACAGACCTCCTAAGGAGTTCCTACCCAACCGCAGGTCAGCGTCGCAACCAACGCGGCGGCTTGGTCGCGCGCATTCTAATACAAATAGTTGGCGAGCTGCGCGGAATCGAGATGCTGTATCACTTTCTGAACGGTATCGAAGGGAATCCCGGCGCGATTGTCGAAGACGTAGCGCACGACGTCGTAGTCTTCGAGCGCTTCTTCAACGGCTCCCTCGAGTTCTTCCAGTTCAAGACTCTCTTCTTCTTCGCCGTCGTTCCAGATAAATTCGCCCTGATCCGTCGCTGTAACCGTTACGTCGAGGACTTTTGCCGACAACGCCTTCTGAATCGCCTCGTCAAGCGTAACCTGCTTGCCTTTCTCTTTACGACTCATATCTGCGGCGGTCATAAAAGCGAAAATATTGATCGTCTCCTGCTTGTCGACGGGAGAAACGCCGGTCTCGAAGAACTTGCAGATTTCGCGAACAAGAGGCTCGTAACCCTCGTAATCGCCGACGTTCACGACCTCGTTCTCGCCGTAGACTTTGCAACTATAAGGCGCCGCGCCCTTGCGGATTCCGCGGAACGTTCCGATGCGGCGATCTTTCCACACGCCGACGACCACGTCCGCGCCCGGAGTGTTCACGCGCGATACGGAAACGCAATCGGGTCCCATTACGGTAAAGAGGGACTCGACGCCATGGATACCGTACCAGTATAGAGACGGATGCTTCGTATTAGTCGGCGCGGGACTGGTCGCGTCGCAGCCTAACACGGCGCCGATCGGCGGATCGTTGCGCATTTGCTGGTACGCTTTGACGTATCGTAGCGAGGACGCGGTAAAGACGGGCACATTTGCCTCCTCCGCGAGCTTAAAGATATCGAGCACGTCGCGTAGCGATCCGGCCATAGGCTTGTCGATGAAGAGCGGTTTCTTAGCGGCGATCACGGGCTTCGCCTGTTCCAGATGCGGTCGTCCGTCGACGCTTTCGAGTAGAATACCGTCGACGTTCGCGACGAGTTCTTCGATCGTATTGTATACCTTCAGCCCGGCGTCTTCACAAAATTGCGTGTATTCGCGCACGCGATCCCAACTGTCAAGGTTGTCGGGCACGCCGCCTGGAAAGACTCCGACGACCTCAAACTTCTGAAAGAGTTCGTCGCCGTCGGGATTGTTAATCGTCTTAACGAAGGCCGGCACGTGCGAAGTCGTCGCGCCAATAACGCCTAATTTAAAGGTTCCGTCGTCGGCGACGCTAACGCTCGTTGCGGCGAGCGCCGCAATAGCGAGCAGAGCGGTAAAAATACGATTCATGGAATCAGCTCCTCTTTTGAATTTCGTTGCGTTCAACAAACACATTTCGACGCCGCGTAACGAAGCGTCGTCGAGCAACATTATAGAGCAAAAGTATCGGGTCGCAAGACGCGCGCGTCGAGCGTTATTTAATTATCTTCGAGTTCTGCGCGACAAAGTTTCAATAAAGCGTCGCATCCGGCGTCGACCTCGTTAAAAGTGGCGTCGAAATCATTGTGGTACCACGGATCGGTTATCTCGCCGGGCGAATCGGTGAAATCGAGTAGCAAATGCAACTTGCTCGCGCGCCCGTCGAGCTTTTTAGCAAAGAATCGGCGCATATTGGCGAGATTGGCGGCGTCCATGCCGACGAGGTAGTCGAACCGATCGTAATCGTCGAGCGTAATACGTCGCGCGCGCTTCTTACTGTAATCGACGTCGATTCCATGGCGATCGAGCGCGCGTCGCGTTCCGGGATAGACAGGCGAACCGAGCTCTTCGCTACTGGTCGCGGCAGATTCGATTTCGAATCGCTCTTCCAGTCCCAGAGTTCTCACCTTCCATTTCATGACAAATTCCGCCATTGTGCTACGGCAGATATTGCCATGGCAGACAAATAGGAGCTTGATTGTTTTCTTTTTCATTCTTTCCGCCTTGATACTCGTAGGAACGTCGCGATATAATCGAAATTGCGTCGTAACACAACGTTCGAACGCCGATTTCAATCCTATTGCGTTTTCTCCTTGGTAGGCGCCAGTATTACGAAAGATTATTCTCTTAGTAATTTACGATCCCCGTTGTCTCGCCGAGCGCGGTTAGGGTTGCGACAAACGGTTCTATTTCCTTTCGGACGCGCGGGCGCGTCATAACCGACGCGTTACGAGACGCGCGCCGAACGTCCTCAATTAACATTTAACTTGCGCCATATTCGGCGTTACGTTCGTTTGAAGAGTTTATCGATTTCCGCAATGGTGAAGACGAGGGTGGAGGGTCGCCCATGCGGACAATGGTGCGAATTGATTTCCTCTTCTGCAAGCGCGATGAGTTCTAGGGTCTCGTCGATTCTTAGCGCGTCTCCGGCTTTGATCGCGGCTTTGCACGCCGCTTGTTTGAGCGCGGCGTCGAGTAGATCGGCGAGGTTCGACTTGCTTTTTTTAGCAATAAAGACGGCAAGCGCCGCTTGGAAGACTTCGGTCGCCGACGTTTTTGGTCCTAAAATAGCTGGGTACGCGCTTACCATAATCGTATTGCCGCCGAAATCGCCAACGGTCAAACCAATTTTGGCAAATAGCGAGACGTTTTCTTTGGTAAACGCGGCTTCCGTCGCAGTAAGATCGACAACCTCCGGGGTCAAAAGCGGTTGCGCGACGACTTCTCCTTCCTCGAGATTAGCTTTGAGCTTTTCATATAGAATCCGCTCATGCAAGGCGTGCTGGTCGACAATAGCGACGCCGTCGTCGGTCTCCATGACAAGGTATCGTTCGCACATCTGCACGACGGGTCTTCCTTGCGAATCTCGCGCGACTTCCACGTCGTTTCGCGCGGCGTTGTTAACGCGAATTCTCTCGCGCAGTTCGTCCCTTTGCGGTCGCGTTTTCGTTTCCTCTTTTGGCGCAGGAATCAATTCTTTGTCGGCTTTTTTCCGCGTCGCATTTTCTTTCGTTTCGAGTTCGTTTTCCCAATTATTCAGCGGCGGGAATTTTTTGAATTCTGGCACGCCGCCTAACGCGCGTTTTGCGTCGTCGAGCTGCTTGTCGCGAATGGTCTTTGCCTCTTTACGCGCGTTCATCGCAGCGTTCGTTTCCGTTTCCTCGCGATTGTGTTCCTGCTCGTTATACGCGGCTTCTTCTAGCGCGGCGTTTGCGTCGTCGATCATCTTTTCCGCGAGCGCATGCGCGTCGTCGCGATTTTCATGACGCACGTTCGCTTCTCCGCGCAACCATCCTAGCACGTCGCGTCGACTCGCTTCGGCGACGTCTGAATCGAGCGCGGCGATCGGATCGCTCGGATCAACGTCGGGCACAAATCTCGTTTCACGCGTTTCGGAGACGTTTTCCGCACGCGCGTTCTTTTCGTCATTCTTCTGGACGTTTTGGTCGGAGTCGGCTTGCTCCGCTTGCGTTTCGAGACGCGCGGCGTCGGCGAGTTCGGATTCGGTCGGTCGACTCCTAAGGTCGGTTCTGAGAAACTGGTCGCGCACGCCGGAAAGGAGCCCGGCGTACATTGCCTGACCGTCGAGGAAACGCACTTCCTGCTTCGTCGGATGGACGTTGACGTCGACGAAATCAGGGGGCGTGGCGATATTAAGAAATGCGACAGGGTGCTTTCCCACCATCATGAGACCGCGATAAGCCTCGGTGAGCGCGTGTTGCAACGCTTTGTCGCGGAAGAATCGACCGTTGACGAACAGGTACTGCATGGCCGCCGTGCCGCGCGCGAGATCGGGTAGACCGACGTAGCCGGAGACGGCGATGTTGCGCCGCGTCGACTCAACGCGCGTAAGCTTGTCGGCGATCGTGTCGCCGTAGATCTTGCGAATACGTTCGAGCATATCGTCGACGACCGGCAAGTCGAGTACGACGCGCCCGTCGCGTTTGAGCGTAAAAGCGATCTCGGTATGTGGAATCGCGATGCGGACGACCGCCTCTTGAATATGGCTGAATTCCGTCTGCGGACTCTTGAGGAATTTTCTGCGCACCGGCATATTGAAGAAGAGATTTCGCGCCTCGATCGTTGTTCCAACGGCGCGACCAGTCGGTTTGATTTCGCTACGTTCTGAGCCTTCGCAACGAATTTGCGCGCCTTCAGCCGCGTCGGAGGCGCGACTCGTTAGCGTCAGTTGCGTTACTTCGGCTATCGAGGCGAGCGCTTCGCCGCGAAAGCCGAGCGTGCTAATGTGAAAAAGATCGTCCGGCTCCGAGATTTTACTTGTCGAGTGCGGAGAAAGCGCCGCCTGCAACTGATCAGACGGTATACCGCATCCGTTGTCCGTTACCTTGATACGCTCGACTCCGCTCTTCTCAATCTCTATCTCAATACGCAACGCGCCGGCGTCGACTGAATTCTCGACCAACTCCTTAACAACGTTGCCCGGTCGCTCGATCACCTCGCCTGCGGCGATCTTATTGATCATACTCTTCGATAGTTCGCAAATGACCGCCATAGTCTCGTCCTCTAATTATCCGCGTTCGGGACGCTTGATTGAAGTTAGTCTTCTAATGAAACGGTTATCTTGTCGTTCGGGTCGCCGTCGAGAAGTTCTCGTTCAATTACAACGCGTTCCATTTCCGCCGGCGCGACTCGTTGTCGTTTGAGCTCTTTAATCACACGGTCGCCGCGCCTCACAACAATTTTTTTATTCTCTAAGACATTCGCCACGCGCAGGAAGAAGGGCGTTTTATCACCGAGCGAGGTCAAATCGAGGCGCTGGGGCACGACATAATTAACGAGCGTTCCCGGCTCGACCGCGACGCAACTGGTTGCGCGTTGCGTTAGTCCCAGCGCGCGCTGCGCCGCCGCGCGACCAGCACCCTCCGACTCCTCGGAAACAAAGTCGACCAAATCGTGCACGTGCAACGCGTTCCCACAAGAAAAGACGCGTGGAATCGTCGTTTCACGCGTTTGCGTTACGATCGGTCCCTTGGTGCGACGATCAAGTTCGACTCCGCATGTGCGCGCGACTTCGTTCTCTGGAATAAGTCCAACGGAGAGCAATAGCGTGTCGCACTCGAATTCGCGTTCCGTGCCAGGTATCGGCGCGCGATTCGCGTCGACCTGTGAAATCACGACCTTCTCCAAACGCCGCTTGCCAACGATACGTGAAACGGTGTGAGAAAGATAAAGCGGAATATCGAAATCTTCAAGACACTGTACAATATTGCGCGTTAGTCCGTTAGAATACGGCATAAGTTCTACGACCGCAAGAACCTTCGCGCCCTCCAAGGTAAGACGACGCGCCATAATAAGTCCGATATCGCCTGAGCCAAGTATGACTACTCGTTCGCCAACGCGCTCGCCCTCGCGATTAACGTACTTCTGGGCAGCGCCCGCTGTAAAGACCCCGCTAGGACGATCGCCTGGCACGCCGATCGCGCCGCGCGTACGCTCGCGACACCCGGTGGAAAGAACGACTGACTTACCGCGCAACTCCTTATAGCCGAGCGTGGGCGACACAACGCGAACGCCAACTTCGTCCTCGTTCAATGAATGAAGCTCTAGAACCGTCGCTTCAAACGCGACCGAAATCGCACGGCTCGAGACCTCGTCAATGTAACGACCGGCGTATTCTGGTCCCGTAAGCTCTGCGTGGAAACGACGAAGTCCGAATCCATTGTGCACGCATTGGTTAAGAATACCGCCCAACTCCTTTTCGCGTTCGAGAATCAAAACGTTCTTCGCGCCCTCGTCGTACGCCGCTACCGCTGCGGCAAGACCTGCGGGACCGCCGCCAACGACAAGCACGTCCCACGCGCGCGCGTCTGCGTCCGCGCCCGCAATACGTTGAATTACGTTTTGATCATGTTGCGCGTCCATAGCGCGACCTCCCGAAAAAACAGTCGGACCGGCGACTACGCGCGCGTCGTCCGGTCCTACGCCGACGCGCGCCAATCAACGCCATTATACAACGAGCGCCGTGCAATTTCAACGGTGAAAGCAATAAGAACCGTTACCTTTTTGTTCCTTTTTACCAATAAGTAAAACGAAAGGAACGGGATAAAGAACAGAACGCGCTTACCGACGCAACGCCATTGCGGCGGCTATATCAGCCTGAGTAAACCCAAACGATAAAAATTGCGGATCCTGCAGAAGCGCTTCTGGAGAGCGTGAAGCCAACATGACGCCGACAATTCGCGCGCGCTCCTCATTTTCCCCTTCGATTCTCCCTTTTCTTTCCCGTTCGTCCATCTCTTTGTCCAACATCCGACTCATTCTTGTTATTCCTTTCTCCGTTTCTTT
>ONJR01000021.1 GCA_900318195.1 uncultured Planctomycetota bacterium | reverse complement strand
CGTTCGTATCGTCGTCGACATGAGTCTCTCCTTACCATATGAGTATCTTATGAGTCGTTTCCACACGAGACGTCTCGATACTTCGCATTAGCACATCTGGCGCCAAAACGTCGGTTAAATTGACAAGCAAGGAAAAAATTAACGATAGCGCAAAGATTTTCAATATTATCGTTAGTAAGAACTGCAATCGCCGACGTCTTATCAGTTCCACGTTCATAACTAAGCTTAGCCGAGCGCGAAACGTTGACGCCTAGTCAAGCGCTTATCGACTCCTTCACGCTGTTTGCAACGGTATTCGAGCAAGTAAAGGCGCGTTCAAAGACGCGAGGCGTCAACTTGCGCGGCGCCGCTGGGACGGCAGGCGCGCTTGACACGCAGGTTTTCGGTTCAAGCCCTATTGTAAATCCTCATGCAACATATTTTGAAGCCCCTGTTAAGACGTTTCGGGCGCTATGTCAATCAGCCGACGCTTAACCGTCATAGTATATAAAAACGCGCATCGTCACGGATCGCGTCTTGAATCTCGCGGTATCGGAGGCTGACTAATGAGGTAAGACGTCGGACGTCTATCTGACTTACAATAGGAGCGAAATGGGAGAAACTATATTATCGTTATAACAAACACTTCAACGACGTCTACCAATAAAGCGCACGCCGAATATCGCAATCGTACTCTCAGCAAAGACGTCTTTATATTCATATGCTACGTATTGGTTTATATTAATACAAGCGCTTGAAGCGTCAAGGTCGCGCTCTGGTCTTCTGGTTGTTACGCACGACTGTTCTTTACCGATCTATATGATAAGAAACGGTTTCATGAAAGAAAGGAGAAAGAGAGTAACCCAAGTAATTACAGTATTATCCTATCATAGCTAGTATTTATAAACTGTGAAACCTGGCGATAAAAGACTCGATAAGAACTATTGAAAAAGATATAAGAATAGACGATTATTGCAGAGAATTATAGGAATCATATTCCGCGCCGTAGCCCCGGTTCAGTCCGGGGTTACCCCCATTGGAGCCCCGCCAGAATGGCGGGGAAACGTTGCGTTACCAACCCGCGTCGCGCCAATAATCCGCACTCCCTTTCCGCGCCGCAGGCGCTCCGTTGGAGCCCGCCATTTTATAGCGGGGGAAACGTTGAGCGCTACGCCGTGTTGAGGTTCTTTCTAGCGCTATTCGAGACCAATGAAATCGTGTTGGCGCAATAAGGAGAATCAGCGACTTCGGTAGAAAGCGAGAAGAAAGCGACCGGTAGCAATCCAACGAAGCCGAATCTTGACGCGCTCATATCGGTCATGCGCCTACCCTATTATACTCTCGACGCACGCCGACTGAGCAACGTCTAGAAAGAACTAGTAAGAAACACCTCTCGGATGAGTCAACACCGTCTCGTGTGTCTATAACAAACGCAACGAGTTCGCGTCTCTCGAACGCCCACGCCAAGGCGCTATCTCTAATGCACGGTTTCCAATTGTACTGATTAGTCCGGTTTTGTCAAGCATGAATCAAGAAGAATTTAAGCGAGCGCTCAGTCTGGCGCCGGTCGGGCATTTCGAGCTTCCGGTACGAAAACCCGCGCTACGCGAACGGAATTTGGCTCGGCGCTTTGTAAAATAGCGATCTAAACCTCGCGAGTTTCGGTCGACGGAACGCTCGGAGAACGAGCGCCGACGAGCGAATCAAGCGCGCGCAACTGCTGCGTCGCAATGGCGTCGTGCGCTTCCGCATCGGGCGGCGCGAACTCGTCGAGTAGTTCCGGCGCGCGTTCGCACAGATAGGCGTACAGGGACATTTCGCGCCGGAACGCGCGTCGCATTGCGCGGCACGCGAACGCCATTTCGCGCGCGATCGCGTCCGGTCGTTCGCGAACTTGCAGAACGCGTTCGCGCAGAAAAACAACCCAGCACAATTGGCAAAAGCGCGCGGCGAAACAGCGACGGCATTCGACGACCTCGTCGACTACGTACTGCACAAAGGCAAGATCGCGTTCCAAACGCAGGTAGTCGATCGCGCTTGAATTGACGTCGCCGTAGCTCGGCGTGCGTTCGGCGCGTTCGCAGACGTAGACGCGACCGTTCGCGTCGACAAATGCGCGGCGATGGAACGGCGCGCAAAACCGCTCGGCGACGAGGACCGAAGCGGCGCTCTGACGGCGATAATGAACGAGACTCGTAAGCGTCGAACCGGAACGTAAAAAGGAGCAAAGCCGCCCGCGCTCGGCGCTCTCGTCGACGAAATATCGCAAGACGCGACGGTACGCGATCCGCTCCTCTTCTTCCGAAAGAACGCCGAGCCGACGTTTAACGCGTTCGTCCAGAGGCGGCGAGGTTGGAGCCCCGCTGCTTTGTGGCGGGGGAAACGTTGCGATACGATAATGCAACAAGATCGTTCATCGCACAGGTCATTCTGAAGCCGCAGACGTCTT
>ONJR01000086.1 GCA_900318195.1 uncultured Planctomycetota bacterium | reverse complement strand
GGAGCAGTCGCTCAACTAGTTGACGCTACGTCTAACGCATAGCGAGACAGAGAATCCCCCGGGCGTGCGCAACGCTCGGGGGATTTGAGTTTTGTAAACTATATTGTATATTCTCTTTTGCGCATCTTTTCTCCTCTTTTGCGCACTTACTTGCGATTTTTCTTGACGCGGTATTTCTGGTAGCTACGATTAACGACAGTCTAGGACGCGCGCGCGTCCGCACTTGTGAATGTGGAGGTAGAGCTTGCTATGAACAGAACGAAATTTATCGGCGCGATCATACTGTTCGCGCTTATCGCGTCAACGGCGCCGACGAGCTGGGCGCAGGAGTACGCCGCGCCGCCTCGCGGATACAACGCGCGACGCCCAAACGTAACTTACGGCGACGTTAAAGAGTTTAAATACTACTCGTCCGTTGCGGAGCGCGAACGCACGGCGCTTGTTATTACGCCCCCGGGCTACGACGGCGCGCGCAAATTGCCGGTCTTGTATCTCCTGCACGGGCTCGGCGGCAACGAAGGCGAATGGATGGCGTCGACGCCGAACGAAATACTGTATAACCTCATTGCCGACGGTAAGGCGCGCGAAATGATACTCGTACTGCCGAACGTGCGCGTGCGGCACAAGAGCGTCGTTCAAGAGCCCGGCTTCTATTCCGTCGAGCATTTCCGCGAATTCGACGCCTTTGCCGAAGAGTTGGCTAAGTGCCTACGACCGGCGATCGAAGAGAAGTACGCTGTTCTGACAGAACGCGACAAGCAAGCGATCGCGGGATTGTCGATGGGCGGACGCGAATCGCTCGCGATCGCCGTTAAAGACCCAAGTCGATTCGGATACGTCGGCGCGTTCGAGCCCGCGCCGGGACTACTCCCCTACGACGCCGAGCCGGGGCTCTTTACGAAAGAGACTCTGCAACTCGCCGACCCCTATAAAGACACGACGTACCTCCTCGTAACGAAAGGTTCTCGCGACGCCGTAGTCGGCGATTGGCCCGAGCAGTACGCGGACGCGTTCCGTAATTCGCGTACGGAGCCTAATTTCACCGTTTTCGACGGCGGGCACGAGCCGCGCGTCTGGGCGGCGTCCCTCTATTTCTTCCTGCAACGTCTCTTTGGCGCCGACGAAAACGACTCGTCCGCCGCGCCCGCGCGCAATGACGGCGCGAACGACTCCAACCTCCTCTTTGCCGCGACCCGCGAGAATTTCCTAACCGACGCGAAAGCGAATCCCGAGTATGGCAAGATAACGGTCGTCGACGGCGAGAACGGCGAGCCGATCGTGCGTTGCCTCGTTGAAAATCAACCTGGTAACGCGTGGGATTTTGGACTACGATTTAAGTTGGGACGTCCGGCTCAAATCGGCGAGCAGTTCACGTTGACTTTTAAGGCGCGCGCGCTTGCGGCTCAAACGGAGTCGGGTCTTGCGGTCGTTCGTCCTTATTTCGAGGATTCGAGCGCGCCGTTTACGAAAGCGTTATTCGAACGCGTCGAGGTCGGTCGCGAGTTCAGGGACTACAGCTTTAGCTTCCGATCGCGAACCGCCGGACCTGCGGCGTTTGGGATCTTTTTGGGCGATCAGAAGCAAGAGGTCGAGATCGGCGCGATTGAACTTCGCAAGAGTTCGGGCGCTTTTCCTAACGCGCGTCCTCGTCGTCGAAGCGCGGTCTATCGTAGCGATCCTAACGCGGCGTGGTTGAAGGACGCTGAAGCGCGAATCGAGCAGTATCGCAAGGGCGATCTTAGCGTTAGCGTTGTCGACGGCTCGGGCGAGCCTGTCGCGGACGTCGAGGTCGACTTACGCGAGACGCGCGGGGCGTTTAAATGGGGAACGTGCGTGGTTGCGCGTCGTCTAGTCGACAATTCTCCGGATGCGGAGAAATATCGCGAGTTCGTTAAGAAATACTGCGAAGTCGTCGTGTTCGAGAACGATTTGAAGTGGTTCGGATTTCGGAATCCTCGCGCGCGTGAAACGGTCTTCCATGCGCTCGATTGGCTCGACGGTCAAGGAATCGAGACGCGCGGGCACTGTCTCGTGTGGCCCAGCTGGCGTAATTCCGATCCCGAATGGCGCAAGCTGTCGGACGACCCGGACGCATTGCGGCAAGCGATCGAGAAGCGCATAACGGACGCGACGAGCGCGCTGTCGGGCCGACTCGTCGATTGGGACGTTCTCAACGAGCCGTACGACAATACGGACATATGGCGCATTCTCGGTAAAGATTCCTTTGCCGACTGGTTCAAATTAGCGCGCGTCGGGGATGCGACCGCGCGGCTCTTTATTAACGATTACGGCATTCTTTCCGCCGAAGGTCTTGATCGTAAAAAGCAGGATTTCTATTATTCGACGATCAAGGAGTTGCAGGCGTCGAACGCGCCCGTCGGCGGAATTGGTATGCAGGCGCACTTCGGCGCGATTCCGACGCCGCCAGAACGCATTATCGAGATAATCGAGCGGTTCTCCGAACTTGGACTGCCGATCGCCATAACGGAGCACGACGTCGATAGCGTTGACGAGCAGTCGCAGGCGGAATTCACGCGCGACTTCATGACGGCGGCGTTCAGTTGTCCGGCGGTCGAGAAATTCCTCATTTGGGGATTCTGGGCGCGTTCGCACTGGCGTCCTAATGCGGCGTACTTCCGCGAAGACTGGACGCCGACGCCGGCGGGCGAGGTCTGGATGGAACTCGTCGGCGAGAAGTGGCGCACGAATACGAGTAAGCGGACGGACGCGTCGGGACTTGTTGAAGAGCGCGTCTTCTTAGGCGATTACGAGATAACGGTCAAGCGCGGGGACGAGATCGTTAAGACGGCGACGACTACGGTCGGTCCGAACGGCGCGCGCGTCGAAATTCGACTCGACTAGCGCGCGCGCGTTGACAACGCAAAAAAGCTCCGAACCCAGGGGTTGGTTCGGAGCTTTTTCTTATTGCCGCGTTCTGCGTGAGATCGCGCGGCGTTGTGCGCGCGGTTAGTAGTTCCAGCCGAGTCCGGCGACGTAACCGTGCGCGAGGAAGTCGCTCTTGCGACCGTTCAGATAGGACGCGTTGTACCACGCGTTGAATTCGTAGCCGCCGCGAACTTCTAGCCCGTTGCGTTTCCACGAGAGACCGACCCCGCCTTCGAGCGAGGGGGTCGCGTACGTCTTCTTAATCGTGCGACTATTCGCCGCGTCTCCAACGTACGAGAGCGATTTAACGTCTCCAACCGCGATCGCGCCCGCGCCTTTACCGTAGACGCTCAGACCCTGCGTCAGCGCAAGATTGACGTCGGCGCCGACGCGCAGACCGTACGCGTTGAGACGCGATCGAGCGAAGACCGACTCTTGGGTTACGCCTGCCGCGTCGGTTACGGCGTGCGAGAAGACCGTTTCCACGTCGTCGGCGCCGTCTAGCATTGAAGTCGTCGCCATGATACCGCTCGACGTTCCAGGCGCGGTTGTCGTGAACGTATTCGAGAATTCTTCGTTGAATTGCGTCCAGCGGAAGCCGGCGAAGGGACGGAACGAGAACGCGCCGCTGTCGTTCCATTTACCAATTTCGAGATCAACGTTCTGTAATTCCGTCTTGAGCGTCGCCCCGATCGCGTCGTACGCGTCGTAGACCCCGACCAGCGCGCGCTGCGGCGACACGAGTCTGGCGCCGTTCGCGGCGAGCGATTCCGACTCGTCCGCGTCGTACCACGTGTACGAACCGACGATTTCCCACCCGGAGAGCGCGCGGAACCCGACGCGACCGCGCAGCCCGGAGCCGCTGGTTTGAAGATCGCGTTCGTCGAGCGTAACGCCGCTCGCGCTCATAACGCGTGCGTACGGCTTATCGGAATCCGTCCGCCATGCGAGCCATTCCGCGCCGCCGATGAGACCGTAGGGACGCGCGACGCAATCGTCGTAGTATTCGCCGTCAAGGGGCGCGGCGCTGTAGAAGTCTTGCTCGACATAGCTACCTTGAAGCGGCTGTAGCCCGAAGGTTCCGCGAGGAGGTTGCGGTACGCCGAACGTGCGCGGAATCGAGCGCGGTTGACAACTTGGCGCCGCGTAATCGAAGGTCGGCGCGGCACAGGGCGCGTAGGACGCGTATTGCGGTTGCGCGAATGCTTGCGGCGTCCATTGCGGCGCCGTCGGCGCGAAGTTGGGCTGGCAATTCGGCTGCGCAATAAGTTGGCGCACGGCGGGATTGTCGGTGGGAACCGACGTTACAGTCGGGGTTGGAACGTCGACGCGCTCGTACCCGTAAGGCGAGCAATACGGCAAGTCGAGGGTTAGCGGTTCGTCCTGACCTTTGTTCTCCTGAGGTTGCGGACTCGGCGCTTCCGGCTCCTTGCTTTCCTCAGGTTCGACCTTTTCGACTTGCGCAGGCGCTTCGTTTGCGTTCGCGTCTGTCGTCGGGGTCGGCGGCAACGGTTGAGCGGCGTTCGGCGCGGGCTGAGGTTGCAGCTCTTGCGCTACCGGCGCGGGCTGAGGTTGCGGCTTTTGCGCTGTCGGCGCGGGCTGAGGTTGCGGCTTTTGCGCTACCGGCGCGGGCTGAGGTTGCGGCTTAGCGGGCTCTACTTTAATCGGCGGGACGGGCACGTTCTCGATAACGGTCGGGCTCTCAGGCGCGTTCGGAGTAGCGGGCGGCGCGGGGGTCGGAGTTGTGTTCTCTAGCGTCGGTTCCTGAAAGACGGGTTGCGGCGTTTGCGGTTCCGAGCGCGGGTCGAGCGCTTCTAGCGCGTCGAGAGTCGGTTCTTCTTCCGGCGCGTCGAGTATGATTCCCGCGTTGGGATCAGGCTCTTCGAAAGGGGGTAGCGAATTGATCGAGGGCGTTTCTTCGCTCTCTTCTTCCCCGGTTTCAAGCGGCGTAACCGGGCTGAGCGCTTCGATAGTCGTTAGCGCGTCGCTCGGCGGATCGTCGAACGGACTTTCTAGCCCTGCTTCGAGCGCGTTAGCGTTCGTTTCCGCTTCTTGCGCGACGGCGTCGCTCACGTCGGCGCGATTCGGCTGCTGCGCGTTCGTCGACGCTTGTTGCGCCTGCTGCGTCTCGGCGTCGGCGCTTGCTTCGTCCTTTTCGTCGGAGTTCGCAAAATGTTCCGGCATTAGCCCATAGACCTCGGGCTGCTGCAGAGACGGCGCCTGCGTTCGACCGAATTGCATCCCTTCGCGTCTACTGGAGCCGTCCCAGTTCAGATTAGGCGCGGCGCCGGTCGGCGCGTGGTTTTCCGTAGAAAGGACGGTCGGACCGGGCGAAATTTGGAACGCGGTCGGCGGCGCCTGGCGACTCGGCGAATACTGCTGGAACTGAGGGTTCGCCGCGACGCGCGGAGCTGGCGCCGTTGGACGCGCGGACGGTTTGCTTTTAAGCGCGCCGAGCGTCATAGGCGCGTTGATCGCGCGCGTCTTGTGCTGACGGCGCATCGCCGCGCGCTCCTGTGTTTTCGCGAAGATCTCCGCCGCGTGCAGTTTCTCCCTTTCAAGTTCGGAATCGACGGACGCGGGCTCCGACGTCGCGTCCTCAACGGCGAGCGCGTCGGCGTACGCGGGCGTCGTCGCGCCTTTACTCGGCGTCGGCGCGCGGTCCTCGTCGTACGCGTCGACAGGCTGCGCGGCTTCCGCCACCCCGACCTGCGGCGAGACGAAAATGACGTCCGGCGCGCTAGAATTCGTCGGTTGAGCGACCGCCGAGCCGACCCCGGTCGCGAGAACGCTCGGACGCGTCTGTGCGCGCGCGGCGCCCGTCGCGACGAGCGACGCCGCTAGCGCGGTCGCTATCGTTGTTTTATGTAACCAATCCATTGACGTTACCCCTGTGTTTTATCGCGCGCGTTCAACTTTAACGTTGTCCGTTGCGAAGCGTGTCTCGTTCCTTCGAGATCGCGGTGGATTGACGTTGAACGTCGCCGTCTAGCGCGCGGCGCGCTAGCGCGACGATCCTAATACGTGAACGCCGGAACATAGTTATTGAATATTCCGGAATACCGTTATGTCTATTAGAATCGTCATAAACTACCAGCCACTTGTCCAAAATCTGCTCTTTTTTTCGCTTTTGACTGAATTTCTTACGCGAAACGTCCGCTTGGGCGCGCGGTCGTGGAGTCTGAGCGCAGTATAGAAAAAAAACGGAACAATTGCAAGCGCGACTCTATATGATACAATACACTATAGTGAGCGTCGCGCGGGCGACGTGTGGAACGTTAATTTACGGAGTTTGTAGAAAATGCGGTTTCATCGCCTCGAAGGTTATTTGGTTCGTCTGCCCCTTAAACACACGGTGCGCGTCGCCGACGCGCCCGTACAATACTGCGAAACGGCGCTCGTGCGGCTTGAATCGGACGGCGTCGTCGGCTGGGGCGAGGTTACGCCGGGCAACGAGCCCTATTTAACGAGCGACTGGAGCGGCGCGACGTACCTTACGCTACGCGATTGCGTCGCGCCGCGGCTCGTCGAAATGAAGGCGTGCGCGAACGCGAAATCGCTCGCGGAAGCGCTGACGTCGATTAAGGGCAATAACGCGGCGAAGGCGGCGGTCGAACTCGCGTGGCAGGATCTCAACGCGCGGAAGTTGGGACGTCCGTTGTGGCAGGCGCTCGGGGGCGCGAAGAAGCCGATTAAAGTCGGGCTCACGTTCGATCGTTCGACGGAGCGCGAGGCGTTCTTTGCGGCGCTCGCGCGCGCGAACGAAGAGAATTTCGCGCGCATAACGCTGAAGATGCGACCCGGCTGGGACGTGCAGGTCCTCAATTTTGCGCGGCTCGATTCGCCGCATTATCTGCAGTTGCAGGTCGACGTAGAGGGCGCGCTCGACCTCGATATGCACGCGGACACGCTCTATCGCATGGACGACTTCTTCCTGACCTGCGTGGAGCAGCCGCTCAATCCGCGCGATTTCGTCTCGCACGCTATGCTGCACGAGCGCCTGCGCACGCCCGTATGCCTCGACGAATCGATCGAATCGATTAAGGACGTCGAAATAGCGCTCGATTTGAACGCCGCGAATCTGTTCTGTCTTAAGCCGGAACGGGTCGGCGGGCTGGAAAACGCGCTTGAAATAGCGAAATTTGCCGCCGCGAACGACGCGAAGAGCTACGTCGGCGTCGAACTGACCTCGTCCCTTGCGTACCGTCATCTCGTCGCGCTCGCCGCCGCCGTCGACTCGGAGCTGCCGACCGACTACCTGCGATTCGACGAACTCTTCGAGCGCGATACTGTCCCAGCGCTCAAGACGACCGTAATCGAAGAACCGGGGGACGAAGAGAAGAAACGACCGCCGCGACCGTATCGATTCGTCGAATTGTGGGACGAGCCCGGAATTGGCGTCGAGCCCGATTTGGACGCGCTCGCCGATTGCGTACTCGATAAGTTTGAGGTCATGATTTGACGCGCGCGAACGACGCCGTTACGCTATTCCGCAGTTTCGAGGCAACGATCTGGTTACGTCAATCCCGCCTTCATTACCATTGCACGTCGACTACGTATCGACTCAATCACATCCTCACCGAAGGTCAATCGGGCCCGGGCGCCCTTGCGCTACGCGATATTGCCATATATTCGGGTCCGTTGTCTATGATTGCCGAATTGCCCGGTTGCCCCGACAATCGTGAATGAATGATATTGTCGATGATCAATAAAATATAATCGCCGAATCAAACGACAGCCCCGACAAGCGAGGCTACGCGTTTGATTCGGCGCATTGCTTTGCAATGCTGTGTGCGCCGCAAAGCGAATCGTTGTTCCAGGCGCCCGAGCGAAGCCCGGGTCCGATTGACCTTCGGTGGGACGTGATTTAGTCGATACGTAGGCGTCGCGCACAGGTAATGACGGCGTGATTGCCGCCGTCGTTACGCGTCGTTTTCACCAGTGTTGGCAAGTTTCGCGGTTTGTGGTATAATATGGAGTCGACGCGTACGCGTCTGTTGAGGTTGACTTCCGACGCGCTGGAATCGAATATTGGAGAATCAATGACCTTTGAAGAACGATTAGACGACGTAATGAGGCATTACGCCTGGCGACACGACGCGATTTTTCGTATGATCGCGGAGTACGACGGCGTCGTCAAGGAGATTATCGAAACGACGACCGGACTCGATATCGAAGTCGCTGAGATTAAGGCGCAGTACGCATATGAGAATAAGCCCGGTCATTCGATCATACTCGACGCGCGCTGCGTTGAAAAGAACGGGACAATCTGGGACGTTGAAATACAAAATAGCAACGATCCGTCGATCCTTAAGCGTTTGCGCTTCTACGGC
>ONJR01000222.1 GCA_900318195.1 uncultured Planctomycetota bacterium | reverse complement strand
GCGAAGCCCTCGACCGACTTCAGAACGAACCGCCATTCTTCGCGACTCGTCTCGCGAATGAACTCGTCAAACCGAAGCTCATAATGATAGTCGTAGCCTAAATATCCTTTCTCGGGCGCGAAATTATCCTGAAACGTTGCGGAAAACTGCTGGCGGTAGTAGTCGGACGTATAGTTGACGCCGTCCGGACGTTGCAACGCGATCGTGAAGCGCAAGAGGTCGGGTTCGCGCTTGTGTGAACCCATATCATTGGTCGGCATAGCGTTCGCTCCTTGTAGCATGACGAAACTAGCGTGGTTCAAGCTAGAAAATCAACTGAATCTCCTCTGGCGGCGGCGGCAGTTCGTCGCGCGCGTCGCAGGATCGCTGACTCTGAGCTCCCACGCTCGCGGAGACCCAGCTCCAGAACTTCGTAAAGGACGAACTGTCGAGCGTGTCGAGCGAATAGATCGCGGCGTCGGGAATCTGCTTCAGAGGTTCGACCTTCGCTTTCGGACCAGCCGCGCAGCATATAATGCGCGCGAACTTATACGACTTGAGCATCGCGACCGTCTGCTTAAAAAGAAGCGTGTCGGAGGGCGCGCCGTCCGTCATAATAACGAGCATTGGCAACCAGTCGCCCTTTTCGTTTGCCGTCGAACGCTTGACTTCCAGACGATAGCGAGCGAAGAGAAGATCGAGCGCCTCGCCGAGATTTGTCGGCGACGTCTCGGGCGGATTGAGCTCTGGAATCGTAAAGTCGGCGAGTTCGGTGAGCGGAACCGCGACCTTCGCCTCGCGATCGAACGTTATAACGCTAAGCCAGACCGTTTCGAGCGCAAACGGATCGCGCCGCAAACTCGTCGCGAGCGCGTCAAGTCCGACGCGAACCGATTCGATCGGCTCGCCGCGCATCGAACCGGACGTGTCGATGAGAATATAGATGGGGAGTCGTCTCATAATGATACTTTAAGAGAGGTCGACGACGTTCAACCGTATGTCAATCAGCGTGCTTCACACGCGCGTAAGGAATACGGTTGAACGAGCGTTTAGTAATCAGGAGCTATTCTACGTTAAACAAGTATAATCTCGGGCGGAGGCGGTGGTAAATCGCCTAGTGGATCGTCGTCGTTCCGAACGCGATCAAGCGCCTTACTGGACGTCGCAATACTGGCGGAAACCCATTTAAAGAACGCGGCGATCGCATTGGAATCAGCGAGACTGAGTTTGACAACCGTCTCCGTAATTTTATGGAGCAGTTGAAAATCGGCGTTGTCCGTGCCGCACGCGACAACGCTACCCCACGAGCGCTTACGAAACTCGGCGATCATTTTCACCGGCTCGCGACCCGAAGGGCGACCGTCCGTCATAATAAAGACGAGCGGCTTCCAGTCCCCTTTCTCGTCCGGAGTCGTCTTTTTAACCTCGCGATCCGCGCACTCGGCGACCTTCTTGAGCGCGGCGCCCAAAAGCGTGCCGCCGCCGGCGACTAACTCCGGAGGACGAAAAAGATAGACCTCCGTCAGAGGCGCGACCTGCTCGACTTTAGCGCCGAAAGTTATCACGCTAATATACGCCAATTCGAGCGCGTAAGGATCGCGTCTTAACGTCGAATGCAGAACTTGCACGCCGTTGCGCACCGCCTCAAGCGGCTCGCCGCGCATTGAGCCGGACGTGTCGATAAGAAGGTAGACTGGCAATCGTCTCATGCTAACGCTTCTGGTCGTCGCCACGACGCGTCCGGTCGCAGGTCAATCATGCGCGTTACCGCGCGCAACGATTAGTACCGAACGTATCGTTAGCGACCTGTCGGTATTCTAAGTCTAAACGAGCACGATCTCCGGCGGCGGGGGCGGTAGTTCGCTCATGGGATCGGAATCGCCCGGCATACGATCGACCGCTTTACTGGAGGTCGCGATACTAGCGGAGACCCACTTAAAGAACGCGGCGATCGAGGCGGAGTCCGCTTGACTGAGTTTAACGACGCTCTCGGTAATCTGCTTGAGCGCTTCCATATCGGCGTCATCCGTACCGCACGCGACGACCGTTCCCCACTTGCGCTTTTTGAACTCCGCTAGACCCTTCTGAAGGTCGTCGGTCGGATAGCCGTCGGTCATGAGGAAGACGAGCGGTCGCCAGTCGCCCTTCTCGTTTTCCGTCGACTTCTTGACCTCGGCGTCCGCGCATTCCGCGACCTTCTTAAGTACGCCGCCGAGCGACGTGCCGCCGCTCGCCTTGATCGTAGGAGGCTGGAAGAGCGACACTTCCGTTAGCGGAACGACCTGCTTGACCTCGCAGTCGAACGTAATCACGCTTACGTACGCCGATTCGAGCGCGTAGGGATCCTTGCGCAACGTCGAATGCAGCACTTGCACGCCGTTCTTGACCGCTTCGATCGGCTCGCCGCTCATCGAACCGGACGTGTCGAGTAGGAGATAGACTGGTAATCGTCTCATTCTTATCTGTCCTTATTATCTATCCGTTAATTCTTTCTTTCGCTACCGCGCAAGTCGATCAAACGTTCACGCCGAATTTACGCGCAATATCGCCGATCTCGAAATCGTAGCCCTGACCCAACGCGCGGAACTTCCACATGCCGTTGCGGCGATACAGCTCGCCGAAGACAAGCGTCGTATTCAAGCACGCGTCTTCCCCCAAGTCGAAGCGCGCTATCTCCTCGTTCGACGCCGTGTCCACTATGCGAATGAACGCGTTCTGAACCATGCCGAAATTCTGACGACGCTCCTTCGCCTTATAGATCGCCGCGACAAAAACGATATGCTCGACGTCGGAAGGAACCTTCGGAAGATCGACCACGACCTGCTCGTCGTCGCCGTCTCCTATGCCCGTAAGGTTGTCGCCCTGATGAACGACCGACCCGCAAGCAGACGAACGCTGATTGAAGAAAATAAAGTCCGCATCGCTACGAACCTTCTGATCGCTATTGAGGAGGAACACGCTCGCGTCCAAGTCGAACGCGTCCCCGGCGTCCGCGCGCACGTCCCAACCGAGTCCGACTATTACCTTCTGTAAACCGGCGTCGAGCGCCGTGTTTTGACCTTTGACAAGTGATAGAGCCATCGCCTCGTATCCT
>ONJR01000054.1 GCA_900318195.1 uncultured Planctomycetota bacterium | reverse complement strand
GCCAGAAACCATGGGGGATCGTTACTTCATGTAACGACTCGGTAAAAATACGCCCACGCTCGCTCTCTGGACTACCCATCATAAACCAACCCGGCGGGCACCAACGGAAACGAGTCTCAACCCCGGCGATCATGACAGTCATACCCTCGCCCGCAAGACGATTCTCCGCCACCGTCGTATCCTCAACGCCATGGCGCGACGTACAACCCGGCTTATCGCCCAAAGAATTGACAGGTTGCGCCCCTCCTTTCTTTTCCAGACTTAAACTCGAACCGCCGATATTCGGTTCTTTTATCGGTTTGTCCAGATAGTTTGGCTCTTCTGACGTCATATAATACTCCTTGATAATAACTATTGCGATTCTTATCCACGTCGACAATCTACGTGAACCTAAGACGACATTGTCTAGTTTTCTCGCGTTTCCAATATGAGTTTTTTTAAGAATTCGTACACGCAACATATTGCTATAACAACAATGAATCGCGTCGCCTTTCCCCAATTCGGGGTAAAACGGACAACGAGGATTGCTATTATGAGCCCTAATATCGCTTCTCCGACCCATACCAAGCTCTTAACTGCGCCATTCATTCTTTACACCATTCTCTATTATCTCGTTCACCCGCGATCACGGAACGTCAACGACTACCGCTCGACGCGTCGAGCTCCAAGCGGAAGCCCACTTCGTCGCTCCACTCATTTGGCTCGCCGAAATCGCGACACGCCGACCGGCAAAACCAGGGATTACCCGACCAGCCGCCGCCGAACCGAGCTCGGGTGAGAACATGAGCCGGTTCGCAGACCGGCAGGTCTCCAAGTCTCCTCGCGGATGAAGTCAACTGGAAACTCGCTAGGATTCGTCGTGTCTGTGCTGTGGCGCTCGCCGACTCCTCGTCGTTAGCCAGTTTATCCTCCAAGCTCTGTTCCACTATCGTTCCATACGGACGCCAGTGGAAGTTCGTATCGACGTCCGCAATTGTGAGCGTCATGACCTCACCGGGGTTCGGTTCGCGCTGTGCGGCAATGAGCGACGTGGGCATAATGACCGCCCACGAAGCGGCGAGCGCTATCGTTGATACAAATCGTTTCATTCTATCGTTCCATGTTAAAATATTATCATGATAATGCATGCGTTGACGTTTACTCTCTTTATCTGCCAACGGTTATCCATTCCCCTTCGCTATTCCGATGCTGACCTTTATCGAGCTCCAAAAAGGAACGCGCTTCCAGGAAACCTTCCCGTCCGACCATATAGCTAAAGACTTCGATCGCCTTCGAATGAAGTCCTATGTCATAATGTATTAAATCGCGCAGGTACGATAGCGAATTTGATTTCGCGGAACTCGCGTTGCGGCGCGCAGGGTGATTCGACGTATAGCAGAACATATTATAATCCCCGTACGCTTTCTTTTCACAGCAGTAGTCGCTCGTGCGATACGTGTCGACGAATGTCGCCACATTGCGATCCCAACCGTTGCCAAATTGATTCTCTCCGCTCAAATGAACGGCGCTCGTCGAGGGATCGAGCGCCGAGAGGCGACTCACTCGCTTGCCAAGTTTCGTAGCGACTCGCTTACAAATCAAACCGCCAACGTGCGCGCCGTGCGAATGCCCTATAATATGTGTGCGCTCCGGGTCAAGACCAAGCTCCTCAAAGATACAACTCTCCTGACCGTTCGTCGTCCAATAACAACCGGTTCCAACGTCGCCGAAAAGACAACTGTACGCGCGGTCGGCTACTGTCGGAATTTTCGACGTTTGATCAACTGGTAACAAAACAAGAAGAATCCTTCCCACGGCTATTGCAACGTTCGCCATAACGACGGCGCCATAATCGTCCTCTGTAACCGCCGTCCCGTCCCCGCCGATTTCATCTATGACGTCGATAATTCCAGTAAAAAGCAAAGTAGCGCCGAGCCATTTCGCCTGACTACTAAGTATTTCTTCGCACTTGTCCATATTCAATTTCGACCAGTACGCCCAGTCGACAAAGAGGATATTCGCCGACGGATCGCGCGCTAAGAGCGCTTCAGCAAGCGCGGAAAACTCTTCCTGCGTTTCCGCGCCAGCGTGAGCGCCGTGGATGAGAACGTAACTATTCGCCTCGCGTTCGACGCTATTTGCAGTCGCAAGCTCGAAGGAGCCGCTACGATAGACGAGCACGCAACCAGGTTGCCAATCTCCGTTTCCCATTCGCGCCGATTGCGCAACAACGTTCGACGACGCCGTTAGCGTTAATAGCGCCGTCGCAAGGACGAACGAAATTACGGCGGCAATACGTTTTTTATACGACATAAGACCTATCCTTCCGAATCTCGAAGTCTCCTCAACTTTACAAAAGACCTTAACCTAAAAGCTGATTATTCCACCGAGTTCAAAATCGACTCGATTCCGCCGAGGAACTCCGAGTTATTCGTATTGAATTCGCCGTCTCCCAAAACCATCTTGCCCCCTGATTCAATGATCTTTTTGAGCCGTTCGTATTCTTGTTGCGCTTCTTCAACGCCAAGCTCGGAGGCTTGCTTGAACCAGCTTAGCGCTACGTCAAGATCTCTTGTACAGCCTATTCCATCACGATAGCTCTTGCCGAGTACGAGCTGAACTCCTCCGTTAACCTTAGGATCGATCTCAATGGATTTTTTAAACAGCTCGACCCCCTTACTACAATCCTGAGCAACGCCATCACCGTCGTAATAGCATACGCCATACCACGCCGTCCCCCGTGCGTTTTCTTTAGCCGCTGACTTCTCGAACCATTGATAAGCTTTATTCCAATCTTGGGAAACGCCTTTTCCTTCGCGATAGAGTAATCCGAGGCAACACATTGCTCCGGCGTGCCCAAGCTCCGCCGACTTCTTATACCACTCAAAAGCCTTCGAAAAGGCTTGATTAACGCCTTCACCATTCTCGTAACAAATTCCAACGCAATACATACCGCGCGAATTCCCTAACTCTGCAGACTTACTATACCATTCAAAAGCCTTCTTCTGATCTTGATTGACGCCCTCGCCAAAGTAGTAACAATCGCCTAGATTATTCATTCCAGCAGGAAGTCCAATTTCCGCCGACTTCTTATACCACTCAAAAGCCTTATTGATGTTTTTACTGACGCCCTCGCCAAAGTAGTAGTCATTACCAATAAGATTCATCGAGACGGCATATCCAAGCTCAGCGCTTTTACGCCGCCATTCATGAGCTGTTTCGACGTTTTTGACTACGCCAGCGCCGTCATAGTAACACCACGCCAGAAAGTACATTGCCATCGCATTGTCATGCGCCGCCTCACGACGAAACGCTTCTACCGCTTTTTGATAATGTCTCTTCGCCAAAGTTTCGTCCTTCTCAACTCCGCGACCATGCTGTAGCGATTCTCCCAAAACGTAATTCGCGTACGAAATCCCCTGTTCCGCCGGTCGCTTTGCGAGTCGTCGAGCTTCCGCATAGTCGGATTCTTTATCGGTCGACTCACGATAGTAATAATATAGCGATAGAAAACCTTGCGCTTCCATAGAGCCGTCGTTCATCGCTTCCTTGAGAAGTCTAACCGATTTCTCGCGGTCGTACTTCTCTTCTGTCGTGCCATAGAAAAGCTTGAGCGCAAGCTCGTATTTTGAATTCGTGGCGGCGCACGCGCGTTTATTCTCAGTAAGTACTAACGCGCCGAGGAGAAGCAGACCGAGTTGTAAAATGAAAATGAACGTTCTTAATGTGCGGCGCTTAGTCCGAATATTAACACACATGATTTTCTGTCCTTTTTTGGAGTCTTTGAATACAGACGCTAATAAAAACTGTTTCTGCAGCGACAAATCGTTCGTAATTGAGTCAGTTCCCACATCCTTTTTCACGACGAATTATTCTACCGTTAGCGCGCGATTACGATTCTTCGCAAGCTGTATTATCTCTTCGATCTTTCCCGGTATATCGCTATTCTTTTCATCGCTGTTTTCGGCGTCCTCGCGCTTATTCTGACTCGTTAAGAGCAGTTCGTCAAGCGCGGCTAAAATTTGATTCTCAAGCTCGCGCGCGGCGCTATTCGTGTGCAACGGGGACGATTCGATTAATCGCGCCAGCTCGCGCGCAAGCTCTTTATCGCGCCCGTCGTCAAGCGCGTCGACGAGCGTCTGCGCCTTAACGCGCGCGCCGTCGATAAAACACGCTTCGGAAACGCGCCGTTGTTCAAGACTCGCAGTATGCCGATTAGCGGATACGATCGAAAGAAAGAAGAACGCGTAGATCAGCGTAATCGCCGTCAAGAGCGTTCCGCAAATTTTAGGCGCGTCCCAAGCCGTTACGATGAACAGACAGCTTAGCGCCAACACAATGAGAAAATACGCGCCGCTAATAATGTAGAGCGAGTAAAGACGTTCGCCTGGTTGACCTTGACTAGCGTCCCATACCGACGTCGTCGCGAGCGCAAAGTACGCAAAATGTACGAACAAATACGCCGTCCAGACCGTACTATTGTGTTGCGCGCCGAAAATCGAAAAGAAAAGGAGATTGAAAAGCGCTGGAAATACCAACGTGATCGCAATGTTTACTTTACTATTCATAGCGAATTACCCTCCCTACTGTCTTAGATGCGCGCGAGAATTTCACTCTTCTTCGCATCGAATTCCGCTTGTGTAATCAACCCGGCGTCAAGCGCGTCTTTCAAGGATTTCAACGCCGCGACAGGATCCTGACCGCTACCGCCCTGACCGCTGCCAAATACCGTTTGCGCCATGTCGCGCACCGTCGTGCCAACGACAAGTCCGGCGCCGATTCCGCCGCCCGTCGCGCCTAACCCGCCGGCGTTAGGATTCTTCGCAAATTCCTTCATGACCTCGACCGACTGCAGTTTCTGCCATCCGTCACCCAAAACGTCCATCGCAGTACGCTTGCCCTGAGCTTCCAAGATCTCACGCTTCTGCGCGACGACTGACGCGTCAATTTCATCGTACTTGCTCGTATCGACGTCCAACGCGCTAATCGCAAACGCGACAATTTCAAGACCGTGCTCGCCAAAGACGCTCTTTAAACCTGTTTTAACGTCGTGCGACAGCTCGGCTAATTGCGCGTCTAGTCCTATCAACTCGCCGTCGTGACGATTGACGCGCGCCGAAAGTTCCGTGCGAATACGCTCCTGCAACTGCGAACGGAAATATTCGTCCGGCTGACTGCGATCGAAACGCTCGCGATCCCCCGACGCTACGTGCAACAGTCGCGACGAATCGACGACGCGAACGCGATACGCGCCGCGCGCCTTAAGCTCCGTGCGTATTCCCCAGACTTTGTCCCGCGCTTGAATCGGCGACTGCGTACCCCAGCGGAATTCCGACGAGTCCGTAACGCGAACGAAGTACACGATCGCGTTGTATGCGCTAACGCCCCCTGAAAACGCGTTGCGGATTCGACTCAAAAAAGGATAGTTGGCCGTTGTGAGACGATGCTTACCCTCGCGAAAGACGTTCTCCACGCGCCCCTCTTTAACAAAAAGAGCTTCGAGTCCAGGCGGCACAATTAACGTTGACCCAGTGTTGAAATCTTCGGCTGGAAATCGCCAGACAAGCGCGTCTTGCGGCATATCGTCGCTTTTCAGAACGTCGACGAAATGCTTTTCTCCGCCGGGATAATTCGCTTCGTTCGGATTCTTCTTATTGAAAAAGCCCATGGTATGATCTCCTATTATCATGTACGATGTTTCTGTATCTCGAGCCATTTTGCCAAAACGGCGTCGCGTTGTTTTTCATTGTCGATTGGGATAACGACGCCGCCGCCGCTTGATAGAATGAGTTGTATGCGCTGATAGCGTATTCTTTCCGTTACGCCATGCATTGTAACTTGCATTGGCTCATTGCTAGAACCCAGCGAATCAATCCGGCTCAGAGCGATCACTTTAGTATTCTCGACAGGCTCGTCGTCTGACGTCAAATCAAATGTCGCCTCATATAGACGAAGAGTTTCGTCAGTGAAGAATATAAAGGTTACTTGATAACGATTCGATATCCAGCTACCGTCTTTCAAAGGTTTGAACAGCACGGAATCTTCAAAGCTAAACCCCTCGAACTTTACCGGAGTTATCTCGCTAATTTGCGATTGGTCAAGCCCGCAAGCTCTCAGCGCCATCTCGCGAACATTTTTCTCGCTAATCTTCGATTTGACATGCGCTAGGTACTTGTCGTCGTCCAAATTAGAATTCATACCAACAAGGTAATAAGCGACGTTGCGCTGCTCTTGAGGACGGTCTTTATACTCTTTGACAATAAACTCCTCAAGCGCTTTTCGAAGCGTTCTGCGAACCTCCTCCACTTCCTTTTCCGCCTCGATCTGCCGTCTCCTCTCTTCCTCTTCGCGCTCTTTCTCTAGTCTCTTTTCTTCTGCTCGGCGCTCTTTCTCTTCTCGCTTTCTTCTTTCCTCATCGGTCTCTGGAGCCTGATCGCGATAATTGAGGAATAAGAGCGAACTTACGGCGACAAAAACTAACGCCAATCCAATTAAAGACGATACGTTATCCGAAAAGAAATCTCCCAACCAAGACTTAAACAATGGTATCGTTATAAGCGACAGCATTAGGCAATAGACGTTCGTCTGCAATAATATTTTCCAGAAGACAGAAGCTCCTTGAATTTCACCTTCACAACGCATATTCCTAATTCTGTTTAGTAACGCCCACAAGATCATAAATATTGACGTCAGGACGAGGAAGCACGTTCCAACTAGATGGTACCACAGCGTTCCCAATTCGTCGCCCATAGGAGTCGACCAAGCCGCTTGCAATTCTTCCTGGTTCTGTGGATCTTCTACCGATATACTTTTTCCTGCCAATAAGAACATTCCAGGAAGAAAGTACAGTAGTGGAAGAAAACCGCCCTTGGGTATATTCGTCGAGAGACCCTTTTTGATTACAATCAGCGCAATAAAGAAAAAGAAAAAGGTGAACGTAAATAATCCCCAGGCGTCATTCACGCTAAAATCCGGAGTACGAGATAGTATCGTCGCAACGACGCATGAGATTATTTCCATCGCAACGACGGCGCTAATGAACTTCTTATATCTCATCGTAAACATTTTGTCAACTCCTCTTCGCGGACGTACGTTATTGTCAAAGAACCGCGACGCGCTTCTAATCGCAAGAGACGCGTCGCGCTCTATACGTCAGTCCTTCAAATTCCGTCGCGTACGCTCTTCATGCCATTTCGCGCGAACGGCTCTAATTGTCTTCTCTCCGTCAACCGGAATAACGAAATGTTCGCCGCTTGTCATGGAGAAAATCAGAGTTGAAAATGAGACCGTCACATTAACGCCGTACTTACCGATCGCTTGACTATTCGTCTTCGATCCCAACGACACGACGTCCTGGAAATAGAACCCCTGTCCAGACTCGTCTTGAGGAATCTCGCCCCCTTCGTCGAGTTCAAAATTTGCGCGATATAGGTAGACGCGTTCATTCGTGAAGAAGATGTACGTTACCTGGTAAGCGCTCGAGACGAATTTACCTGACGACGTGCGCTTTACCCAAACGTTGCCGTCGAAATTATAGCCTTGAATCAACAATGGCGTGATTTCTCGAAGCTCTGAATCGTCAATTCCACACCGATCAAGCGCGCGATTATAGAAATTGAGCGCTTTCAATTTACTCTCGACTAGCGCTTCATACTTCTTATCGTTCAGAGGCGATTTCAGACCGGCAAAATAAAACGCAACGTTCTGTTGCTCTTTGGTGTGGTTCTGATAAGCGGCGCGTATCGCTTTTTCTATTTCATCGGATACGTTCACTTGTGGAGAACCTACCACGCCGCCCGTAGTTGTACCGCTAGATTTGGGCTCTTTTAATTCTTCACGATAACTAACAGTCCCCATGACGACGAGCGATATCAGAAAAGTTAAAAAAGTAGCCATGTCAAAACCAACAGACTCATTAACCGCTCTTACAATAGCTACTGCAATTCCCCCGATAAAAAAGGTTGTAAACGCTGTCAAAAGTGAGATTCGTAGAAAGATTAGCGCGCCAGGTTTCGACTCGCTACTAAATAGATTGCGAATCCCCCACAAGATCGTCAACGCGATCGAAGCGCCAAAGAAGAGAACGGCTCCCCAAAAGTCAATTAGCGCCAGCTCCCCGAAATCAACTCCGTCCTCTCCTGAACCAAGAACGCCGACCTCTGCAAATAGGTAAGAAAACCCGCCGACAAAGACCATGTACCAAAACCATTTACCATAGCGCATTGTTACCATAACGCCGCCTTCTTTCCTTTTCTATGTTATCTACTGAAATGTCGCCACAACGCGTTAAAGCTCAAAGCCGCACACGCGTTACCTCAATGCGTCCGGAAGCGTTAGAGCGTCGTTGAAGCACGACAGAAAAGCCTCGACGTCGGCTGAAGGATAGCCCGACGCTTTCGCTGCCAGTAGCTCCTCGCGATAACTAGGACTATGATTCAAACCCTTGCGTTCAAAGTGATCATAGAGAATGAAACTCTTAAAGAGTCGATAGACTCCTTTCGACTCGATTGAGCTCGCTATCTCGAGGTATTTCAGAGCGCGATCGATCAATTCGCGAGAGACAAGGAACGGACGCTTACCTTGCATAAGACAGACCGCCGCCCAGAAGTAATTGTCGGACGCGTCGAAATCTTCTTCCATCGCCTTTTCAAACGCTGCGCGAGCCCTGTCGAAGAGACGTAATTTCAGAAAGCAGTACGCAAGCGAACTTTGCAACTCGGGCGTGTCGGGATTATCGCGCAACGCTTTCTGATAACGACGCGCGCTATTCTGTAATTCGACGTCGGGTCGGTTCATTACGCTATTAAAAGTCGAAATGACAAGCTCGCGACCGCAGCATTTGCATCGCTTATCTTGCAATGCGGCTGGCTCGCCGCAACCTGGGCAATCAAGGGGAATAATTGGCATTTGTGAACGTCCTTTGTAACGTCTTGCTTCTTTCTTACGTACAGACGACGCGTCCGCACGGCTACTGATTTATCGTTTCAATCATCGGGGTCAATGACGTAAGTAAACCACCCGTCCGACTTAGAGTCGGCGTCGTCAAAATCGTCCTCGTCGACGTCGTCCAAGACGCCTTCTTCTTCGACAAGGAAAGTAAAGAGTTCAATCACGCCGCTATGTAGCTCGAGTTCGCAAGCGAGTACGGCGCCTAACGCCGCCATCGCCTCATCGGAGCTCAATTCATCCCAGTCGATCTGGAGAAGAGGGTGACTTTTAATTCGAAAACGAACGTTAATATCCCCGTAGAGCTTGTCCCCAGAGCATAATTCGCTCATACGCCAGACGTCGACGAAATCGGCAACGTTACGATTCCAGCCGGAGCCCCATTTATTCGAGTCCGCTACGTGTATATCGGCAACGGAGGGATCGAGCGCCGTTAAGCGTTTCACCATCTTACCTAACTTATCGCGCGTCCTCGCCGCCACAAGTCCGCCTACATGCGCGCCGTGACTATGACCGATTATGCGCGTCTTTCTCGGATCTAAGCCGAGCGAAACAAAACTACCGGTTTGACCGTTTGTCTTAAACTCCCACGTGTCGCCTGTATCACCGTAAAGAATCGCATACGCGCGCTCCGAAACCGTAGGAATCCACTTCGTCTGCTCAACTGGTAAAATATTAAAGAAGACGCGGGTAAAGAGCGCGCTGAGATGACGTTCGATCACTTCGTTCATATCGACGTCGTCTTGAAAGAGCGCGCGAATAAAAACCTCTACTACGAACAATTCAAACTGCTCGCCGGCAATCTTTTCAAGCTTGTCGCCGTTGAATTTCGACCAGTACGCCCAATCAACGATAAGAATATTGGCGTCGGAATCCTCCGCCGCTATTGCGCGCGCGAGCTTTTTAATATTCTCGTTCGTCGAGTCAGTGTGGGCGCCGTGAATCAGTACGTAGCTCGTCTCGCTCCGGTCAATCTTGCTCGGAACCGCGACGTCGAGCGAACCGTTCTGATAGACCAAAACCGCGCCCGGCTGATAATCGCCGTTCGACATTTTCACGTTAGACTGAGCAAACGCCAACGACGCTAGCGAAAGGAATGTAATCGCGAATGTCGTCGCGTAACGCCAAATTGTTAATTTTGTATTATTCATAGCCTCTCTCTCGTATATGCGAGCGCCTTGACTGTAATAACAGCTATACAGCCTAAACGCACTGTCCAGCAGTTGAGCTTTCAAAGCTCCGCTTTATACGCCCTCATCCCACCCGTACGATTCCGCGACTTCCTGTAATTCCGTAGTCAACCGTTCAAGTCGCTCGCCTTCGGTATCCTTAATTGACATGAACTCGCTCCAAGCGCCAACAGTCCCCCAATTAAGCTGGGTCATGCGATCCATCAGATCGATCATCTTGTCGAGTTCGTTCGTATACTCTCGCCATGCCACAACGAAATCGCTTGGGCATTCGCTAACGTCGATGATTCGGAAATTGTCTCTATATGCGATCGAACAGGCCTTCATTTGTTTGAATGCGCCAAGAATAGTAGCGCTAGCGCCGACTCCTTCCCAAAAACCGTCTGGATTACTATTCGCCTCGACAACAGCGCCTAATTCTTCCATGCGAGTTATCCAGTTCACCGTATACGTTTTGTACTGATCCATCACGTCGCAGACCGCTTGATTCTTCTGGCTGAGAAGAGATTCAACAGCGCCTTGAGATTCAACAGCGCCTTCCTTATGGAGCCCCACAACAACGCCGCCCAAGATAATCACGCCTATCGCTAGCGCAACGATTAAAACGATCCACCCGGCGTGCAGACCGCCGCGCGACTGCGGCTGACCTTGTCCGTAATAACCAGCGCCGCTAAATCCGGGCGCGCCGTAACCCTGATCAGCAGGATAACCGTTGGAATGAGCAGGGTCGCCCCAAGCGCCACCACGATTCTGATTCCCATGGTAGCCGCCTTGAGCTTGCGGCGCCTGACCCGCAAATTCGTACCACTCGAACCGCACAGGCGAATCGCCGAGTCGTTTGAGCGAACCTTCGAAGAGAACTTCGGTATTATCGTTGACGCTACCCTGTTGATACATGAGGCGAAGCGCGTCGGTCGAGATCTCGCGCGGTCGCCCGTCGACGATTATTCTACAAAGTTTCATTACTTACTCCTTGCGCGTTGCATAGCGCGTTGTCCAAACGACCAAGAAGAATCGCAAAATAGTCGACTTTATCCCGATTCGCCAGGTCTCACCGTTTAACTTCACGCATTTTACCAATTTCCCTAAACGCGACCGTTAGCGCGACGCACGCGCGTCGCCGAGCTTTCAAATCACCACATACACGCCCACGACCGCGTTCGTTTTTCACGAACGCCGTCGCAGACAATCATTATCTGCGAAAGAGAGTTCTATCCAAGATAATAGCGCGCGTTACAACGTTCAAGAGAGCTTGCGATCTAAGGCGTCGAGGTAGCGAATTTTCAGCTCATTTGAAGAGTGGCTGTAAATATCTAGTGTGATATTGACGGAGCTGTGCCCGAGGATCTCGGAGAGAGATTTCACGTCAAACCCAGATGTGACGTAGAGAGTCGCGAAGAAATGACGAAGATCGTGGAAACGAACGCGACGGATCCCGCATTCCGCTAGAACGCGACGAAAGACGTTTTCCAGCGTCCTCGGTTCAAGCGGCTTCTCCGTTCCGGTCAAAACGAACGCAGTCGGACGATCAACCCTAATCGAGGCGAGTAATGAACGCGTCTTTTGAGATAGGGGCACCGTTCGACGCGACGATTGAGTTTTGGGCGTGGAAATGCGAACCGCTGTGCGCGGTCCCTTCGATGAGAAAGTTTGAAGCCGACGTACGGTGCGCGTTATGATTAAAGAGTTGGCGGCGAAATCAACGTCGCCCCACTGTAATCCGCAGACCTCGCCAATTCGCATTCCGGTTACAATCGGGAGGTACACGCCGACAAGAGCGAGGTTCTCTTGATAACGCTCTGTTAAATAGCATAGCAGACGCTGAACCTCCGTTTTCGTCAGAATGTCGACGTTCGCGCTTCGTCCGTTTGCGATCGGAAGAAGGTTCTTATACGCGAGCGGCGGAAGATCGAGATCGACTCGCGCAAAGTCGAGTATGCGACGCAACGTCGAGACGACCGTCTTGATTGTGGAGCCGGAAAGCGCGCGACCTCGTTGCGGCGCGACGAGCTCCTGTAGGAACCGCTGAACCGTTTCGAGGTCAATCTTGTCGATACGAAACGAGCCGAGCGCCGGCAATAGACGCCGGTCGATTACATTGCGGTATTTCACGCACGACGAGTCCTTCAAGCGTAGCGAAACAGACTCCATCCATAGTCTAGCATAATGATCAAAAGCGCCCTTTTTACCGTTCGGGCGACCATAATCCCCCATTTTGTGTGTTCTCCATACATAAAAGGCCGACCCGCAGACGTACGCGCGTCGACCCGATAGCCAACTCCACGCGTCCGTCAATGCGGAAAAGATATTTTACAGTATCGACCGAATTATGCCAGAGCGGTCATTTCAAGAAAACTTCGTCATATTGTCGCTTTTACGCTTGACTGCAAATGTTAAGACTGTAAAATCGCAGATAATGATTATCAGCGAAATTGAGAACATTGCCAGATCATTATATTCTAGCAAGCTCAGCTCCATTGGCGCACGATCTTCTCCGGCATTCAATAAGCGACGGCGCGGTCGGTCATCGTAGTCGCGCCGCCGCAACGTATTAGCCGCAAAGACCGCTCTAAGTGAAAAATCCGATTGCACATACCTCTCTCCCTAACTAAAAACGCACGCCTCGCGTCAGGGACGTCGGCATGACGTCGCTTCTAACGCGCGTTACCAGCGTGTTCTAACAACTTTTGCTTAAAAAAGCAACGCCTCACAGCCAAGCGCTAACAGGTTTTCAAGCATATCACAATTAACGAATTGTATTATAAGCCGTTTTCAGGAAAGTCAACTGCCTAAAAAAGATTTTTCAAATAAAATTTCGTCGTCGTGCGAAATTCGTAAGCGCCTGCGGTAAAACGCATGCCAAACGGAGTCGAGAAACGCTGATTCGCGCCAACAAAACACATATTGTGTCAGCGTCGCATAAACACACTAGTGTTGTCGCAACAAAAAAAGCAATATATAAGATCGCGGCGCAGACGCTCGGCGTTTTTACTATGTCTCACGATTCTGACGCGCTAGAAGTAAAGATCGAGCGCGATCGGAAGAAAAACGTGTGGACCTTGTGTTAATCGCTCGGCGCTCTTTTCTCTACGACGCGCGGCGAGCCGGACGAATCGGGATTCTAATAATCGTCTTCAATTTCTCTGGCGCGACTCGACGCGGGTCGCTCAGGTATATCTCATGATGACGTCGTTCGCCGTCGAGGTCAAATGCGTAGCCTTGCGCTTGCGCGAATTCCCGTATCGCGGCAATGGTAGTCGGCTCGTCGTCGTATGAACCGACGTGTAGCGCTTGCGCGCACAAGCCTTCTTCTAGTGTAATTAATTCGACGCGCGCGAAATCTCCGTCCTTCTTACGAGCGGCTTCCTCTCGCGCCCAGCGCAGAACGTTGGCGTCGACGAATTCCGGCGCTCGAATAACCGAGCGCCATTCGAGCGAACTCTTATCCTCGACGAACAGTCCCGTTGCGGTCGGCGCGCGCCAGAATCCTTCGAGGGGCGGTACGACGTAATCGAAATAGCCTGGCAAATGCGTCTTGCCAAATTTGCTCATCTTAATTGTGTACGCGACGCCGTAGAGTAGCGCGATCGCGCTCTTATAGTCCCCGTCCGGCTCGTTCGGGTCGCCGCGCCCGGTTACGGCGAGAAACGTCGCCGAAGGAATCGTTACGAGCGTCGGCTTTTTACCCGGCGCGTAGTACTCTTTGAACTCTTTTTTGAAATCAAACGCCATCTTGCGCGTCCTCCTTGCGTAATTATTTCGTCGACTCGCCGTCGACCGTCGCCAACTTTACTATGAAAGCGTATTGTAGCGCCGACGCGTCGGTGCGCAATAGGGACGCGCGGTCGAAAAGACCGCTTGCGCGATCGCGCGCTTTTCGTTAAGATGCGCGCGGAACGCTGGGTTCCACGTAGTAAGGCGCAGCGTGCGCGGGCAAAGACGGGAGACGATCGGTGAAAGACGTAAGGCATAGGGTAATTAGTACGCAACGAGCCGCAATCGACATGGCGGCGACGGCGATTCTCGCCGTTCTGGCGACGCTCGCGCCCGTTCGCGCTTTCGACTTGAATATTCCGCTGCCCAAGCCGACGCTCCCGGCGCTGCCGCTACCGAAATTCTTCGACGAACCGAGTCGCAAACTCGACGACGAGGAGCTCGAATCGATCAAACGCGCCGGCTCGGTCGATCACGGCGAACATGCGCGAATCGCAGAAGAGCGCGCGCAGCCGCACGACGCGCTCGCGCCCCGATTCTCCGACCGCCTGCCCTATAACACAACGCTCGGCATGGTCGTGTGCGAGTCGAATTTCCCGCTCGACGAGGTCGCCGGACTACAAGCGGAAATAACGCAGTTGCAGGTCGATCTCGTCGGATACCTCATGGTGCCCGAGGCGAACGAGCCGATCGAGCTGTGCCTCTTTCGCGACTCGCGCTCGTACTCCGACTTCATTCGCGCTGTCTTTCCCGGCGCGCCCCTCGATCGACCCGCGCTCTACGTTAAAGATTCCGGACCCGGCGTACTCATGGTGCAACGGGACGAGAATATGATCGTTAATATCCGGCACGAAATGACGCACGCGTACCTCAACGCGTCCCTCAGACACGTGCCGATCTGGCTAGACGAAGGGCTCGCGAAATACTTCGAGACGCCGCCCGGAGAACGCGGCTTTCGCAATCCGTACCTGCAAGACGTCGAGCAGAAAGCGTCCGGACTCTTCAGCTCGCCGCCGTCCCTCGCGAGACTCGAAAAACTAACGCGCGTCGACCAAATGCGGTCGCGAGAATACCGCGAATCATGGTCCTGGGTGCACTTCATGCTGCATTATTCGCGCGACACGCACCTCGTGCTCGCGAAATACCTGCGCTCGTTGCGACCTGAGAATCAAGTAGGAGTCTCGCGAAAAGACGCCTACGCTCGACAACGGCGCGCGCCGCTCAAACAAGAGCTCGAACGCTTCATACCCGACTACGAAAAGAAATACGTCGAGCACTTCCGAAATTGGGACGCGCGCAAAGAACACTATGAAACCGCGCGCGACGACTCCTTGTAACGACGCAAACGGAATTCTTCGCAAGGTGGAATTATATGCTCAACGATTACTCCAACCACGACCAAGAGACGCGCAACGAGCCCGACCCGACGACCCTCTTCGCCGCCGCGATCGCGCGCGTCGCTATTCGCGCCGCCGCCCCCTCGTGCGTCGCTATTCTCACCGCGCTCGCCGTCGCCGTCGTCTTTATTGTAAGCTCGACGACCATACGCACAAACTCGTTCGATCCCGTAAATGAACGATCGATTCTCGAACGATACGCGATCGCGCTCGATCAGAACGAACACGCCCCTGGTCGCGATATACTATTCGTTATCGAGCCGCAACCGGGAGAAGCTATCTCGCTCGACGCCGTCGACTCGTTATACCAGGCCCTGCAGGATTCCCAACTACTCGCGCCTAAGCCGTTCGCGATCGATCCTGCGCGCGTCGAACGCGAACCGGAAGCCTTCTTTTCCCAAAACGAACTAGACGACGCCGCTAAATTAGCGACCGTCGCCGCGCAATTAGCGCGACAAGACCCGCAACCGCTACTACTAAATTCCGTCGTCGAAGAACTAACAAACTCAAACGATCTCGACGCAAAATTCGCGTTCGCAAAAGCGCTAGACGACGTCATGCGCAATCCCAATCCTACCCGGGACAATATCGCTAACCCGACGGCAAACGGCGTCGAAGCGCGAACGCCGCAAGCGCTACAGAACGCCAAACGCCTACTCGCGCAAGACGGCGCGCTCGCGATAATACGCGCCGTGCCGGTAACCGACGCAAACGACGACGACCGCGCTATACTCGCTGAAATCAACGCAATTACGCAACGCTTCTCAGAAGAACGACCGCAACTATCCGTCGTCGCGACTGGCGCGATTCCACTACAGCAGCTCGATCTCAACGCCGCGCTGCGCGTCAGCGCGATCTTCGGCGCAGCGTTCCTACTCGCCGCATTCTTTCTGACCTGGGCGACCTTCGCAAGAATTTCGCGCGCGCTCGTCGTAACCGCAAACACCCTCGTCGCGACTATTTGCGCGCTCGGAATCTACGCCGTCTCGGGCGCGACCGTCAATCCGAACCTCGCGTTCGGCGCGCTCGCCGTCGCGACCCTCGCGCTAAGCGCTTCAGCAACGTATCTCGCGCAATATTCCGCCGTGCGCGTCGAAGAACGATCCGTGAGCGCCGCTATACTCGAAACCTCCAACGCCGTCGCAAACCCGATCGCTATTACCGCCGCCGTTGCGTTCCTTATTGGCGTTATACTCGCAATATGCTCGCCGGAAATGCGCGCGCCAGGACTACTAATACTAATCGGCGCGCCCGTCGCGTGGCTCGCGACGATCGCCGTTATTCCGACCCTACTCCAATTACTCGACGGTCCAAGACCGCTCAAAGCGCAAGGAACCCGAGTCGATCTAACTCAATATTTCGGACCCGTTACACGCCGCGCGCGCGCGACCGTCGCGCTAGCGACCCTAGCCGCGCTCGGCGCCGCGTACGCGCTCGCGCAAACGCAGTTCCTACCGACCCGCGCGCGATTCATACCGCGCAACGCGCCTGAAATGGCGGCGCTCGAACGCGCGACCAAAGCGCTAGGCTTCAACCCGGCGCTCTACGCGACGATACGCGTCGAATCAAACGAAGAAGCGCGCGCGCTACGACAGCGACTACAGGAAGATCAGACCCTCGTTGTCTTCGATCCCAACGACGCCGCGCCGGCGCGATCCTCTGAACGCGAAATCAAACTAACCGCGATCCGCGACGCGCTAAGCTCGCTGCAGACCGCGCTGCCCGATACGCCCGCGCCGCGCTACGAAACGCTCGACGAGCCGCTGCAGAAGCTCGCAGCCGCCTCGAAAGACGACGACGCCGAGCCGCTCATTCTCGACGCGCTCGAACGCGCCGCGCTACTACAGCCGCGCGAACGCGACGCAAGACTCGCGCTACTACAGCGCGTGTACGCCGTCGAAACCCTCAAAAGACTCTTCAGATTGCGCGATCTGCTAGCCGCTGCTGAATTCGAAGAAACGCAGAAAAACGAACGCGCGGAACCGAACGAACTCGAAATTACCGTTTGTTCGACCAGGGATCTCGAACGCGCCGCAAACCTCGCTGCGTTCGTCGACAATCTAACGTCCGTTACGCCGCGCGTTACCGGCGTCGCGCCACGAGCATGGCAAAGATTGCAGATTAATAATATCGCGCGACTCGCCGCCGTCGCGGGCGCGTTTGCGCTACTCTTCGCAAGCGTATGGTACGCCGCGCGATCGTTTAGAGTCGCGCTCGCCGTCGTCGCGCCGACCCTCGCAGCGTACCTCGCGACCCTCGGAGTCGCCGCGCTGCTCAAACTGCCGCTCTCCGCCGAGACGATCGCTATTACCGCGCTCGCTATGATACTAGCGGCGGACGCCGCGCGACGCGCGCGCGACGGCGACCGCGCAACTGCCGCTAGCCCGATCGTCGCAGGAACGCTCGCGCTCGCGTTCGTCGCCGCGTTACAGAGCCCTGAACCAGGCTGGCGCGAATTCGCACGGCTCGGCGTCATAGCGGCGGCGCTTGAATTCCTCGCCGTCGCGATCGTCATACCGTCCGCGCTACGCCTCGCCGCGACGAAAGAGCTCGAACTGGAAAACGCCGAACGCGACGAAACGTCTGCGAACGCGGCAAATTAAGCTATTATATATTGTATATTGTCAACCTCGAGATGTAAGGAACGCCTATGCGAAACGTCGTCTGCATGAAATGGGGAACGAAATTCTCGCCCCAGTACGTCAATATCCTCGCGTCGCGCGTTAAAAAGAACCTATCCGGAGATTACCGATTCGTATGCTTCACCGACGATCCGGAAGGCTTGCGCAAAGACGTTGAAACGCGACCGCTGCCCGAAATGTCAGGGCTGGAAGGTCGACCCGAACGCGGATGGCGCAAACTAACGCTCTTCCAAGAGAAGCTCGACGATCTGGAAGGT
>ONJR01000217.1 GCA_900318195.1 uncultured Planctomycetota bacterium | reverse complement strand
TCGAAACTCGTCGTTGTGCCCGACGCGGCGCTATGGTACCTGCCTTTTGAAGCGCTCTGCCTGCCGAAAGCGGCGGCGACCGTTGAGAAAGCGCCTGAACTCGACGAGAAGCGCGAGCCAGCCGTTTCGGACGCCGCGAATACGGACGCCGCGAATACGGACGCGCGCGGGGAGCAGAGCGGCGACGATCAAGCGCGTCAGACTGACGACGACGCAACGAACGAGACGGAAGAAGAGTTCGAACTCGACGTGTCCTATCTCGACGAGGACGCGCCCGACGATTCTGAAACGGAGCCGGCGGCAAACGCCGCGTCGAACTCGGACGCCGAACCGCCCGCGCAGCGTGAGGAGCCGCAGGAGAATATCGAGTCCGACTCGTTGGAAGACGCGACGAGCTCGCGCGCGCCTGAGGTTCAGGACGCGAGCGCGCCGCCGCGCCGCAAGTCGGCCTCGTTGCGCAAAAAGGAGGCGCTCGACGCCTATGAAGCTTCGCTCATGCCAATGATCGAAGCGGCGGACTTTACTATTAGATATTCCGCAACGGCGAGCCTTGCGCTCCCGAACGCGCTCGGTCGCAACTCGTTCGTCGAGACGACGCTGATCGTCGGCGGCAATTCGCTCCGTGAAAAGCAGGAGGAAGAGAAGCTCGAAGCTGCGGTCGCGCGTTTTGCGAGCGCCGTGTCGAAGACGGAGGCGTCGTCGCCGAAGGTCATGGCGAATATTCCGGGCTCGGTCTACGCTTCGCGATTGCGTCGACTCGTCGTATGGGAAGAGGTCGTTGCGAATAACTGGAACTGGGATCCTATCGTGCTTGGCAAATGTAACGTTGGCAATTCCGTTTCCGACTGGATATCCTCGCCTTGGGGAGCGCCGCGCCTGCTCGTTATGCCGGCGTTGCGCACGCACGCGGAAGACGCGCTCAAACGCGGCGGAGTCGGGCTAGAGCTCTTCCTGCCGACGCTCGCGCTGCAGGCTTCCGGCGCGGACACGATGTTGCTCAGTCGCTGGCGAACCGGCGGTCGTTCGGCGTACGACCTCTCTCAAGTCTTTGTCGAACGTTACGAGCAGGAGCCAGCCGCGCTCGCGTGGAAACGCGCCGTCGTCTCGATCATGAAGCGCGACGTCGTCCCGGACGAGGAACCGCGTCTGCGTAAACTGGGTCGCTTCGAGGAAATTCCGCAGTACGACGCTCCTTTCTGGTGGGCGGGCTATATGCTAATCGACTCCGGGGAAGCCGCGCGTCCGGAAGATCTCGAACGATTCGACGAAGACGCCGTCAAGAAAGCCGAGGAAGAAAACGCGTTGCTCGACGCGGAAGAGGACGGAAACGAAACGGACGGTCAAGAATCCGATGCGATTCCCATTGTTACTGTGCCTGGTCAGACCGACGATAAAAACGAACAGAAGAAGGACGACGAAGAATCGACCTTCAGTTTGACCCCCGACGAGATTAAGGACGAAGAGTTGTCAAAACTCGACGAAGAAGGGGAAGATTTCTTCGCGCCGAACGAGCCCGTAAGCGCCGAGCCGAAGAATTCTAACCCGGCAAAAGACGAGAATCCGAATGAGAAACCGAGCGTTGACTCCCCTAGCGGCGTTTCAACGACCGATAAGCCGACCGCCCCTGCCGCCGAACCGCCTAAGGCTGACGTTCCGAAGACTGACGCGCCGAAGGCTGACGCCGGTAAGGACGATAAGTCTGAGGGCAAGTCGAAGACCGCTACCGGACGGCTCAAGCTACAAGGTAAAGGTAAGACGAAGTAACGCGCGGCGGATTTTTGTCAAAAAAACGCGTCCTTTTTTTACCTTTTGCTTGACTCTTAAAAGAAAAGCGCGTATTATAGGAGCTTGAGCGCTCACGCGCGAGCGCGCCGAGCGAGCGCATTTTGCGCGGCTTTGTAGTAATCCGCGTCGCGCGACGACGCGACCTGACGTTTAGGCACGAGCATAGCGAGCATAACATGGAATTTTTACCTGGAAATACCGTTGGAATCGACTTAGGAACAACCTTCTCAACCCTGGCTATTGTGAACGAGGAAGGCGAGCCGACCCCGATTCCAAATGAAGACGACGAGGTCGAAACCGCGAGCGTTATTCTGCTCGCCGAAAGCAAGCACGTAATCGTCGGACCTAACCGCAGTCGCGCCGCTATGGAAGACCCCGAGAACGTCGTCGAGCGTATCAAGAGGCAGATGGGCACGGTCGGGTACCATCGCACGTTCGACGGTCACGAGATCACGCCTGAGTTCGTGTCGTCGCTGATTCTTCGCAAGCTGAAGCAGGATTGCGAGCGTCAGATCGGTTCGATCGCGAACGCGGTAATAACGGTGCCGTACTATTTCAACGACACGCGTCGTAAGTCGACTCAGGACGCGGGACGCATTGCGGGTTTGAACGTAGTGAGCATAATCAACGAGCCTACGGCGGCGGCGCTCACTTACGCGTGGCATCGCGGCGAGCTCGGACGTCCTGACAGCGTCGACAAGCGTCGCATTCTAATCTACGACCTCGGGGGCGGCACGTTCGACTCAACGGTCGTCGAGTATTCTGGCAATAACTTTCACGTCGTTTCTACGGACGGGGACGTTAAGTTGGGCGGGGTCGACTGGAACGATCGACTTGCCGATTACGTGTGCCAGAAGTATCAGGAGAAATACGGAGTGAATCTCCATCAGTTCCCGAAGACGATGCAGATTCTTCGTAACGACTGCGACGTCGCGAAGATTCAGCTTACTTCGCGCGAACAGACGTCGATTTCATGCCGCCATGAAGGTCAGGGTATTTCCGTTCCGGTAACGCGCGAGTTTTTCGAAGAGCTTACTTACGATCTCCTTCAGCGTACGGCGGACACGACGGAATTCGTCGTTAAGCAGGCGAATATGACCTTCGCGGATCTCGACGCGATCGTTATGATCGGCGGCTCGACCCTCATGCCGCAAGTTCCTAGAATGCTCGAAAAACTGACGGGTCAGAAGCCTTACGTTAGTCCCGATCTCGATCCTCACACCGCAGTCGCGCGCGGCGCCGCGATCCACGCCGCGATTCTGGAAGCGCAGTATAATAAGAGCAATAAGCTTAGCGATCGAGTTAAGAAGTTGCTCGAAAACGTTCGCGAAGAGGACGTCAACTCGCACGGACTCGGCGTCGTCGCCACGGATCCGAAGCGTAATCAGGTCGTTAATCATATCATGATTCCGCGCAATACGACGTTGCCGTTCTCCATCTCTAAGACGTTCCAGACGAATAAAGACGGTCAAACGCGCGTTAGTATTCAAGTCATGGAAGGGGACGCTCCCGACCCGACCGCTTGCGCGCTGCTCGGCAAGTGCCGCATAACCGATCTTCCTCCTAATCTTCCGAAGGGAACGCCGGTCGAAGTAACCTACTCTTTCGATAAGACGGGTCGTATTTCCGTCTCTGCGCGCGAGAAGCTCACGAATCAGGAAGCGCGAATTGAAATCGAACGACGCGGGGTTCTTACAGAAGAAGAGGTCGTTAAGTTCATTCAGCTCGCGGATCAGTATTCTATCGAATAAGAGAGGAATATTCTGCGTCCGTTCGCCGTCGCGCGCAAGTCTAATCGAGCGCGCGACCGCGCTTCTTTCGCTAGATAGTCAACATTGGTTTTAAGGTAAGTTATGCGCGTTTTTTTGATCTCGATTTTGGTAGGCTGCGCTCTCGGACTAGGCGTCGGTTACGGTCTCGGCGCGACTCGGTCGGCGCTACGACCGTGGGACGTCTCGCTAGAGGAGAATCGCGGCGACGTCTTTGCCAACGTCGGCAAGAAAGAGACTCACGAGGAAGCTGAGCACGATCATTCGCACGATGAGAAAGCTCCGCGCGTGAAGGTCGACGAAATCGTGTACGACTTCGGTATTCTTGAAAAGAACCCGAGTCAAGAGAAGGGCGAACACCTCTTCTATATAGAGAACGTCGGAACCGACACGCTTAAGCTCGCAAAAGGCGCGAAAGCGTGCTTCTGTACGGATTTCACGATTTCTAAAACTTCCGTTAAGCCGGGCGATAAAGCGACCGTAACCTTTAAGTGGGACGCCGCGCGTTCGGGCGGGGTCTTTAACCAAGGCGTTAGCGTGCTAACGAACGATCCTGAAATGAAGGACGTCCGCTTCTACGTCAAAGGACTCTATACCGCGCCTATTATTAGCGATCCGTCCGAGCTCGTCTTCCAGTCGGCGACGACTTCCGCGACGGTCGCGCGCCCCTTCAGAATCTTGGGGTTCGAGAAGAATGAAGACGGCTCGCCCTTCGATCTGCAAATCACGAAAATCGAACTGACTGACCCCGAGCATTTCGAAGTCGAAATCAATAAAGACGATATTGCCAATCTCACGCCCGAAGATCACGAGAATAGGCTCCATGACGAGGCGACGAACCTCTTCAACGGCGCGCTCACGATGAAGCCGGGAATGCCGCAAGGCGCGTTCCAGGAGATGCTGAGACTTACCGTCAATAGTGAAAAAACGCCGATCTTTGAAATCCCAATTCGCGGTCATATTATCAGTAGCGCGATTAAAGTGGTCGGTCCGCTTTACGACGATAAGATCGACGGAATGCTCAAGCTCGACTCCGTTAAGCAAGAGACCGGGAAAACAACCACGTTGAGGATCACCGTACTCGAAGCTATGCCGGCTAATTCCGAGACGATCTTTGTTAAGGGCGTCAAGCCAAAATGGCTAAAAGTCGAGCTAACGTACCCGCCGGAGGAATTGCAGAAGGTCTCGCCTATTAGAATGATCGAAGCGAGCGTTCAGGTTCCGCAAGGCGCGCCGCTAGGAGGATTCATGGGACCCGATAAGGATCGGCTAGGCGAAATTGTCTTCTCGATCGGCGCCACGCCCGAAACGTCACAGGAACTCGTCGTGCCCGTACGATTCGCCGTTACGCCGTAATCCGCGCCATGGCGCGAGCTCGAACGATCGAGTCATAACTGACCCGGCGCGCTCTTTTTTGTAAATTTCACAGAAAAGAACGCGCCGGGTCCTTTAGTTTTTTACGTTTCACGGTAGAATATTAGGGTAATTTGGGCGAGCAAGCTTCGACTTCGCTCGCCGGTCGGTAGTATTAGATTTTATAGTCATACCGCGCGCCCCACGCGCGCCGGTTTTTTTATTTTAGAGCGCTCATATGGACAACTCTGAAAACAAGAACGTCGACGTTACCCCTGAAACCACCGCTCAAACCCAGGAGGTCGACCAAGCGCAACAGCCCGCGCCCGAAGCTACGGACGCCAATTCCAACTCGACCCCGTTGCAGACGCTCGACGCCATTAACAGCGGCGCGACCGTCGTAACCGCCGATCTCATTGAAGCGCGTATTCGCGAAGCGGCGAGCAAGCGCGGCGACGCTGCGCCGCTCGCTAATCGATTGCGTCAGGCGAACGATCGCGCAGAAGATCGCCGCCGCGAGCGCGGCGAGCGTCCCGAGCGTCCGTCGCGCGAACGCGGCGGTCGCGACGGTTCGAGCGAGGTCGAGGGCGAGTCTAGCGATCGCGGTCGCCGTCGCGAGCGTCAATCGATCGTCGTTCCGCGAATGGCGCCGCATACTTCGGTGCAAGCGCCGAATCGTCGCGAAGCGCTCACGGGCGAACTCGCGCAGGAGTTTGAAAATATCAGTCTCGACGGCGCGGCGCTCGACGCGCTCATTTCCGAGACGAGCGCGATAGCGAACGCCGAGCAGCTGGAAGACGGGGCGAAGGTCAATTGCCGCGTGGTTAGTATTCACTTGGATTCCGTTTTCATCGACGTTGGCGCGCGCGAGCAAGGCGTAGTTCCGCTAAAGCAGTTCCCCGACGATTTCCAACTTGAAATCGGCGGCACGTTCGAGGGTATTGTAACGAGGTTCAACAGCGCCGAGGGCGTTTACGAAGTTTCATTGCCGCTTGCCGCCGCCGAGTCTGGCGACTGGCTCAGTTTGACGAAGGGCGCGATTGTTGAAGCTGTCGTCACGGGCTCGAATACTGGCGGACTTGAATGCCAGGTCGGTAAGCTGAAGGGTTTCATGCCGTTCAGTCAGATAGCGATTTTCCGCGTCGAGAACGCCGAAGAATATGTCGGCGAGCGTTGGAAGTGCATTGT
>ONJR01000065.1 GCA_900318195.1 uncultured Planctomycetota bacterium | reverse complement strand
TCCTTGGTTAGCCCCTTGTAAGAGCTTGTCAAGCGTCGACGGCTCGACTTGAATCTCCGCGTTCAACGCGCTCCTCAGGTAGTAGCACACCATTGCGACCAGGAGATTGCGCTCGCGCGATTCCCAATTCTCAATTTCACTGAGCGGCGTGAGAACGGTCGATTCCGCGCCGTCAAGCTTGCCGTGACTCGATAATGTCATGAGGTCGTACGCCGCGCGTAAAAAGGGAGACGAGTCGAGACGGCTAGAACGGCATAATTGCGTCATATTCAATAACCGTACTTCTATCTCGAAAAGACGACTCTCAAATGGCGACGGGAGGAAATAGTAGTCGCGCCAACTCAACTTGTCAAGCGCGTCGTCCGAACCCGTGTAAATTACGATCGGTATCGGTTGCAAAATCGGCGCCGAAAGCTGAACGCCCGAGTGATTGCGTATCAACTCATGGCAATGGAGCATAACGTACAAAAGCGTTTGCGCAAGCGTCGCCGCGTTCTCCAAGGGCGAACTCTGCGCCTTATGCTCTAGTATCAGCGCAAGAGGAACCGTGCCCGAACCGTCCTTCAATGGCGCCGTACAAATTAAGTCCACTGACCGCTTTTGAAGCGACGACATGAAAAAGTCCTTCGGATGAACCTCAAACTTCGTAAAATCCAAACGCTCCGCTATCTCCGGTAGGCACAACTTAATGTAATCGATCGCCAGCTCGCGATCCTGCTGGAAATAGTGGAAGAAGGAATCGTGCAACGACCCGTAGATTTTCGCGTTCCGGTAGATCGCGTCCCCAACCGCCGCGCCCGTCGCCGACTCGATTACGCGCCAACGACGATTCGCGCGCATGTTGCGCGCTCGCGATTTGTTCGTCCTTCTCTTCTTCGCGCTCATTACCTCTGCTCCCGTTGACTTGACCCTTCGCGCTAACGCACGACCAACGCCCTCCATTATACCCCAAATTCAACCCGACGTCAAATTCCAACTCGTCATTTTCTGCAACTGCACACTTCTCGTCTAAACGCGCTAGCACCTCGGTCGTGAGCGCGCGCTCAATCTGAGACGTCCGAGCTCGACTTTTACCCTTTCCCCCTTTAGCCGACAATATCGCTCGCCCACGACGTTCTCGCGCGAGACGTATAACGGCGCTTGCCCAACTCCGCGCGCAACGTATAATAAAATAATACGCATCGTCCCGAACCCAACGGAGCCAAGTAATGTTCGACGCTATTCTTCTACTATCCTACGGCGCGCCAGAGACGCCGGAGCAGATTGAGCCGTTTTTAACCGCTATTCTCGCCGGTCGGCGCGTTCCAAGCGCTAGGGTCGCGGCGGTGCGCGCGCGCTACGAGTCCGTTGACGGACGCAGTCCGCTCGCAGGAGAATGTCGGCGCTTTCTCGAAAATCTACAACGCGCAATTGCGCGCCAAACGAACGCGCCCGCGCTATATTGGGGCAATCTCTTCGCGCCGCCTACTCTCGAGGACGCGGTCGAACGCATAGCGCGCGATAAGCGTCGAGCGGCGCTCGTCTTTGTCAGTTCCGCGTTCGGCGCCGGCGCGGTGTGTCTGCGATATCGTCTCGACGCGGCGCGCGCGCGCGTAAAGGTTGCGTCCGCGCCCTCGCTCGTCTTCGCGCCACCCTTCTTCGATCGACCAGAATTCCGGCGCGCGCTCGCCGACTCCATACTCGAAACCATCGCCTGGGATCAACTCGACGCACACCCCTTCGCCGAACAGCCCGAACAGCGACTACTACTCTTCACCGCGCACTCCACGCCCGTCGACGACGCCGCGCTCGCACAATACCCTGAACAACTCGCCGCCGCGTGCAATCTCGTACTCCACGATATTCTCGCCGCGCCAAGTCGCGCGACAATTGCGAACGCAACCCCCGCGCGCACAGAACTGCCCGACTTCACTCGCACAGCGCCCCTCGCTCGCGAACTCGCGCCCGAACTGCTCGCCTGCCTGCGCGAGCAAGCGCTCGACGCCGCGCTCGTATACCAAAGTCGAAGCGGCGCCCCCAATACGCCCTGGCTCGAGCCCGACGC